>NZ_SGTZ01000020.1:0-49940 GCF_005435115.1 Halorubrum sp. ARQ200
CGCGGGGTGTCCGCTCTCGCTCCACAAACTCCAAGTCGATCCACTCGGTACACTCGGTGAGGCGGGCGGTTTTCGGCATAGAGCACTGAATCCTCGTCCCGCCTCTTCCTTAACTTAACACCGCGCGCCGATCGGGACGTAGTTTTAAGTCCCCGTACCGGGAGAAGCCGGACGAATGAGCCCTCCCACCACCGACGGGCCGCCGGCGCCGACGACCTCCCGGGAGGAGGCGTGGGTAGCTCACGCCGCGCTGATCGACGCCGCGACCGCGGCCACCGACGACGACAGGCCGTACCGCCGTTCGATCGAGTCGATAGAGCGCGGCGCGGCGCTCGACGACGAGGGGATCGCCCTGCTCAGGGACGCGCTCGTCGACTACCTCGGCGACGCCCCGGTTCGCGACCGCGCCCCCGCGCGGGCGCTGCTGCGGCGCACCGACGACGCCGCCGACCCGCGGTCGCCGCACGCGTAGGGTCGAATGGTCCCGAAAAACGAGTCCCCGACCGCTACGAGCCGGCCTCCACCGCCTCGATCAGCAGCTCCGCGATGTCGACGATCTCCACGTCGTCCTCGAAGTTCCCCGTCTTCCGCCCGTCCTCGAACATCGTCGTACACATCGGGCAGGCGACGACGAACTTCTCTATCGCCGCCCCCGCGTCGGTGTCCTCGACCGCCTCCCGGAGGCGCTCCTCGCTCGGCTTGACTTCCTCGTCGTGTTCGGTCCAGAGGCCGCCGCCGCCGCCGCCACAGCAGAACGAGTCGTCCCGCGAGCGGGGCATCTCGTAGAGGTCGGCGCCGGTCGCCCTGATGAGTTCCCGAGGCGCCTCGTACTCGTCGTTGTACCGGCCGAGGTGGCAGGGGTCGTGATAGGTGACGGTGTAGTCTAACTCGTCGCCGGCGAGGTCGAGCCGACCGTCCGCGACTAACTCCTCGACCACCTGCGTCCAGTGGAACACGTCGACCGCGCCGTCCGCGTTCCACGGCTCCTCGCGGTCGAACGGCATCATCGGGTCGTCCGCGAACTCCGCGAAGTCGACCTCGGGATACTCGTTTTTGATGGTGTTGTACGAGTGCGGGTCGGTACAGACGATGTTCTCGAACTCGCAGTCAGCAAACGTCTCGACGTGGTGACCGGCGAGTTCGAGGTAGAGGAACTCCTCGCCGATCCGCCGGATGTCGTTGCCGTCCGTCTTCTCGTCGTCGAACAGGATGCCGAACGACACGTCGGCCTCGTCGAAGAGACGCGCGAGCGCGCGGGCGACCTTCTTGTTCCGGTCGTCGAAGCTCGGGTAGTCGCCGACGTACCAGAGGTACTCGACCTCGGTCTCGCGGGCGTCGGGCACGTCGACGGCGTCGTCGAGGTCGTCGGTCCAGTCGCCGCGGGCCGACTGCGACTCGCCGAAGGTGTTCCCCTTCCCCATCACGTCCTGGAACACGTCCTGGAGGTTCGAGTCGACTGCCCCCTCGTCGACGAGCTGGCGGTTCATCTTCGTGAAGGAGGTGAGGTGTTCGATGTCGACGGGGCAGGCGTCCATACACGCCATACAGGACATACACGACTCCATCGACTCGGCGTCGATGACGCCGCCCTCGTCGGCGACGATGGGGACGGTCCCCCCGTCAGAGGCGGCGGTCCCGCCGTCGGTCGCCACCGGCCCGTCCCCGCGCCCGGCCACCGGGTCGTCGCTCACCGACTCGCGGTACGACTTCAGGTCGAGGATGACGTTCCGCGGGTCGAGGTTCCGCCCGACGGTGTCGGCGGGGCAGGCGTCTGTACACCGCCCGCACTTGGTACAGGCGTCGCCGTCGAGCAGCTCCTTCCACGTGAAGTCCTCTAACGACTCGGCGTTGGTGTGATCGAGGTCCGCGGGGACGTTCGGGAGCCGCGCGCCCGCCTTCTCGTCGCGGGCGACGACGTTCGCGAACGAGGAGATCATGTGGAACGGCTTCGCGTAGGGGATCCACGCGACGAACGCGAACGCGAGCAGCGAGTGGCTCCACCAGAGGGCGCCGTATATCGCCTCCGCGCCCGCGGCCGTGAGCCCGGCCGCCTCCAGCCCGGTCGCGAGCGCCATCCCGACGAAGCTCACGGTCTCGGTCGCCCGCTGCGGCTGGCCGACCATGCTCACGCCCTCGACGAGGAAGCCGCCGACGCCGAGGAGGAGCAGCGTCCAGACGAACGCGTCGTCTTCGAGGGAGGTGTGTTTGCCCCACAGCCGGCCCTCGCGCTGCCGGTAGCGGCGGTACGCGGCCATGCCGACGCCGACGACGAACAGCAGGCCGAACGCGTCGACGGCGAACTGGTATGCGAGGTAGAAGTCGCCGACCCAGAACGACTCGCCGGTGAGCGGGCGGTAGAGGTCGATGTCGATGCCGAGGATCGTCGTCGCGACGAGTAAGACGAGGAACCCCCACAGCACGAACGTGTGCATCACGCCGGTGTACAGGTCCCCGTCGAACTGGTTCTCGTTCGCGAGGACGGTCTTCGTCGCGGCGGCGACCCGGCCGGGCAGGTCCGACAGCCGGTCCCGCGGGTCGGCGCTACCGCGCGCGTACGCCGCGAACCGCGCGTACACGCCGTACAGAAAGACGAGGACCGCGACGGCGGCGAGCCAGTAGAACGCCGCCTTCCCCACCGGACCGATCGTCCAGAAGGTCTCTCGGGTGGCCGCCTGTAGGGGAGTCATGATCGATCACCGGGATACCGTGAGGTTAAAACTTGCCACAACCGGGCGGCCGTCGCTCGGCGTTCCCCGGTTTCGAGCGCTCGGCGACGCGCCGCCGGTGCCCTGCCGCCTCACGCGACCCGGAGGACCGCGGCCGCGAGCAGGCACCCGGCGAGCGCCAGCGCCGGGGCGTCGACGCGGCGGAACGCCAGCCGCGGGAGGGTCGGGTTCCACGCGAAACAGCGGGCGACGAGCGCCGTCCCGAGCCGGTCGGCCCGGGAGAGCGCGCGGTCGATCCCCGCGACGGCGACGATCCGCATCCGGTCGCAGACGGGGCGCTCGTCGCCGAGGCGCGCCCGCATGGCGTCGCGCGCCGCGAACAGGTCGCGCCGCAGGAGCGGCAGGAACCGGAAGACGAGTGCGACGCCCGCGCCGAGGAAGACGCCCGGGCGCCCCGGAATCGTCCGCTGAACCGCCGCGCGGGACTCCCGGACCGGCGTCGACCGGACGTACGCGGCCGCGACGACCAGGATGAGGAGGACGCGGTAGCTCGCGAGCGCCGTGCCGGCCGCGCGCTCGACCCGAAACCACGGCGCGCCGAGGGTCGCGCCGGCGACGAGCGGCGCGACGAGGAGGAACGGCAGCGCGACCCGGTACGCCCAGAGGTCGCGGGCGCCGCCGTCGGCCGCGAGGAGGCAGGCGGCGGCGAGGGGGGTGAGGACGGCGAGCCCGCGCGGCGTGGTGTGCGCGTACGCCGCCGCCGCGAAGGCGACCTGCACGAGCAGCTTCGAGCGCGGGTCGAGGCGGTGGCCGACCGAGTCGCCGGGGACGTACGACAGCGTCATCCGTCGCTCGGGCGGGGCTCGGCGGGGTCGGCCTCGGGGACGCGCACGTCGAGCCCGGGGAGCGCCGCGGCCGCCTCGGCCGGCGGCGCGTCGATCGCGACGCGGCCGTCCGCCAGGCCGACCACGCGGTCGGCGACGCCGAACACGTCCCGGAGGTCGTGGGTGACGACGACGACCCCGGTCCCCTCGCGGCGGAGCGCGCGGAGCCGCTCGACGACCGAGCGCCGCGCCGGCTCGTCGAGGCCGGTGAACGGCTCGTCCAAGACGAGGTGGTCGGGCTCCATCGCCAGCGCGCCGGCGATCGCGACCCGCTCGCGCTCGCCGCCTGACAGCGACGCGATCCGGTCGGTCTCGCGGCCGGCCATGTTGACGGCGTCGAGCGCGGCCTCGACGCGGCGGTCTATCTCCGCGTGCGAGAGGCCGAGGTTCTCCGGCCCGAAGGCCACGTCGGCGCCGACGGTCGCCGCGACGAACTGGTCGCGGGGGTCCTGAAACACCATCCCGACCGCGGTCCGGGCCGCGACGAGGTCGGTCTCGACCGGGGTCCCGTTGACCGCCACGCGGCCGGCGTCGGGGTCGACGAGCCCGTTGAACGTCCGGACCAGCGTCGTCTTCCCGGAGCCGTTCGCGCCCGCGACGATCAGGAACTGGCCGTCGGGGACCGAGAGTGAGACGTCGTCGACTGCCGTGACGCCGCCCTCGTCACCGGAGCCGCCGTACCGACAGGTGACCTCCCGGACCTCGATCACGGCGGGCCCCTCACCGCGCCGCGATCGCGTCCGACCGGACGATGCCGATCGCCGCGGCCATCTTCGCGCCCTCCGCCGGGAGGAAGACCACGGCGCCCTGGATCACGGACTCGGCGAGGGTGAGGTCGAGCGTCAGGTAGAGGCCGGCGACCCCCATCGCGTAGACGACGACCGTCCCCGCGGTCATGGCGGCCACGAGGAGCGGGGCGGAGACGGCGTCGAGGTCGCGGAGAGCGGCGCCGCGGTGCGCGATCGCCCCCACGAGCCCCGCCGCGAGCGGGTACGACCAGAGGTAGCCGCCGGTCGCGCCCACGAGCTCGCCGAAGCCCGCCGCGCCGCCGGAGAACACCGGCGCGCCGAGCGCCCCGGCCGCGAGGTAGAGGACCAGGGCGGCGGCGCCCCAGACGGGGCCGAGGAAGATCCCGGCGAGGAACACGCCGAGCACCTGGAGCGTGACGGGCGCGGGCGACACCGGGAACGGGAACGATACGTACGCGAACGCGCCGACGAGCGCCGCGAACAGCGCGGCGCGCGCGAGGTTCGTCGCCGCCTCGTCGCCGACGAGGTCGACGGACTCCGTGTTCGTTGCCATGGCTGAACGGACTCGTAAACCTACTTCAACGTAGCGGTTTACGAGTTCGACGCCGCCCGCTCGCCCCCGAGTCCGACTACCGTGAGAGCCCCCGGATAATCCTCGGATAATAACGTTCATCCCCGCCCGGCGTCCACGAGACGAGTATGCCCAAGATAAGCGTCGAGATCCCGGCGGAGCTGCTCGCCGACCTCGACGAGCACGTCGGCGACGACGGGAAGTTCGTGAACCGCAGCGACGCGGTGCGCGCGTCGATCCGCAAGAACCTCGACCTGCTCGACGAGATCGACGCCCGCCACGACCGACTCGACGGCGACCGCACGTCGACCGCGGCCGAGACGAGCGGAGGGACCGATGAGTAGCCGGACCGCGACCGGCGGGAGCGGGCCGTTCCGGACCGACCCCCTCGACCGGTCGGCGGTCGCGGCGGTCGGGCTGATCACGCTGTTCACCGTCGCGCTCGCGACCGCGCAGCTCACGGCCGCGAAGGTGCTGGCGCTGCCGCTCCCGGTCGCGTTACCGGTCGTCGGGCCGGAGATCCTGCTGCCCGGCGCGGCGCTGGCGTACGCGCTCACGTTCCTGGCGTCGGACTGCTACGCGGAGCTGTACGGGCGGCGGGCGACGCAGGTGGTCGTCAACGTCGCGTTCCTCGCGAACTTCCTCGTGTTGGCGCTCGTGTGGTCGACGCTCGCGGCGCCCGGGGTCGACCCCGAGGTGTCGGCCGCCTTCCAGACCGCGCTCGGGCCCGCGGCGAACATCGTCGCCGGGAGCCTGCTGGCGTACGTCGTCAGCCAGAACTGGGACGTGTTCGTCTTCCACGCGATCCGCGACCGCACCGGCGAGCGCATGCTGTGGCTCCGCAACCTCGCGTCGACGGCGTCGAGCCAGGCGATAGACACCGTCATCTTCGTCGGCGTCGCCTTCTACGCCGCGCCGCTCCTGCTCGGCGTCGGACCGGTGTTCGACCCGCCGACGCTGCTCGCGCTCGGCCTCGGCCAGTACATCCTGAAGCTCGGGATCGCGGTCCTCGACACGCCGGTCGTCTACCTGATCGTCGGCGCGGTCCGGGACTGACCGCGTCGCTCGGTTCCCGGTCCCTTTCTTCTCGCGGCCGTCAACCGACCGCGAGCGCCCGCGCCGCCCGGTCCGGGAGGTCGACCGGCACCTGCTCGAAGGAGTCGCCCGCGTCGCGGGTGACGAAGAGCCCGCGGTTCGAGAGCGCCCATATCTCCCCCGCGGCCCGACCGGCGGCCAGCACCGCCCGGTAGGTGCCCGCGCCCGTCGGGAACCCGCGGTCGTCGAGGCGCTCGAACGCGCCGGGACCGCGCTCCGAGCCCGCCGCTCCTCCCTCCTCGCCGCGCCGGTAGCGGTAGAGGTAGCTCTCGCCGCGGCGGTGGGCGGCCGTCGCGCCCGCGGCCGCGCTGACCAGCGCGGTGTCGGGGTCGTCCGGGTCGACCGCGAGCCCCCAGGCGTACCCGTGGTCGAGGCCGGCCTCGGGGACGCGCCACGAGTCGCCGCGGTCGTCGCTCTCGGCGAAGCCGTCGCCGGCCGCGGCGTAGACGCGGGCGGGCGCGTCCGGATGGGTCGCCATCGCGTGCGTGTCCCGCCGGGCGCCGGCCGGGCGGTCGGTCCACGTCGCGCCGCCGTCCGCGGTCACGGCGAGCGCGCCCGCCTCGATGCCGACGAGCCACCGCTCGGGGTCGGCCGGGCAGGGCTCGATCCACCGCACGTGGTGGGTGTCAGGCCGGGGCGGGAACGACCACTCCGACGCCGAGGGGAGGTCAGTCAGGCCGCCGACCGGATCGGCCGTCTCGCCGCCGTCGGCGGAGCGGTACGTCCGCGAGGGCTCCGTCCCGATCCACACGACCGCGGGGTCGTGCGGGCTCGTCGCGACCGCGGTCACCGCGTCGGGACCGGACCCCTCGGGGCCGAGCGTCGCCTCGGCCGCGCGGGCGAACCGCTCGCCGCCGTCGACGGAGCGGAACAGCCCCGCGTCGAACGTCCCCGCGAGGACGCGCGGTCGTCCGGGGTCGTCGGCCCCGGCCTCGCGGCGCGCGACGGAGAGGCACTCGACGCGCTGGCCGGAGAGGCGCGTCTCGACCGCGCCGGTCGCGGGGTCGACGATCCGGAGGCCGTCGTCGTAGGCCGCGTAGATCCGCATGGGTCGGGGTTCGGCCAGGAGGCCCAAAAGCGTACGCCGGCGCATCCCGGCGGCGAGGCTTCGGCGCGTCGACCCCGGACGCGGGCGGAACCGGGGTTCGACGAGCGCAAGAGACTTATCGCCGCCGCCCGTGTCAACTGTACGCATGGATCTTCGCGTCCAGGGGGACGTACCCCCCGACCCGTTTCTCGGCGCCGCGGACCTCTTCGAGACCGAGCGCTCCGTGGAGGCGCCGGTCCGCGTCGTGGTCCGCGAGGACCCGGACGAGCGGACCTGGGCCGGCCACTACGACGACCACCACGTGCTGAACGTCTCCCGGCGGGCCGCCACGAGCGCGATGGCGCGCGAGCTGGCGATCCACGAGCTCGCGCACATGGCCCGGTACGAGGAGGGCCACCCCTCGCACCTCCAGTCGACTGAGGAGGCGCTGTACCTCGGGCTCTCCGGCGAGACCGTGGAGCGCCGCAAGCTCGCGCATTGCTACCAGATCGCGAACCACATGAAAGACATCTACGCCGACGACATCACGCTCTCGGTCGCGCCCGCGGGCAAGCTGCTCGGGTTCCTCGAATCCACGCTGGCGGCCGCGGTCGCGGACCGCCCCGACGTGTCGCGCACCGGCTCGCCGCCGGTGACGGCGGGCGCCGACCCCGAGATAACGGCCGTCAACGCGGCGTTCGCGCTGGCGCTGGTCGAGCGCCACGGCATCGCGGGGCCCGACCACCGCATCTACGATCTCGCGCGCGCCGCCGGGAGCGACACCGACGCCGTCGACGTCGACGCGTTCAAGGAGCGCTTCCTCGACCTCGGCCACGACCCCTCCGAGAGCGACTACCGGAAGGCGCTCGTCGCCGCCGCGCGCGCCTACGCGGTCTGAACGGGGTAGCGCGTCGCTCGCGGGCGACGCTGCGGGGACGATGGTCGGTATCGGCAGTCGTCGACGGTCGATCCGAGTCCGGAAGGCGTCGGCGGCGCCGTCTCACTCCGCGTCGTTCTGGACCGGATCGCCCTCGCCGTCGGCCTCCGCCGCGTTCTCGTCGGTCGAGTCCGTGGCCTCGACGGGCGCGCTCGACTCCTCCGCCTCGGCGGCGCCGCCGTCGAGGACGGTCACGCGGGCGGACATGATCCGGGTGTTGTCGACGCGCTCGATGCGGATCCGGACACCGTCGAACTCGATCTCCTCGCCCTCCTCGACGAGCCGCCCCGCGCGGTTGAACACGAAGCCGGCGAGCGTCTCGAACTCCTCGCCCTCGGGCAGTTCGATCCCGAGTATCTCGTTGACCTCGTCGATGTTGACCTGTCCTTGGACGACCGCGACATCGTCGTCGACGAACTCCACGGGCGCCGACTCGTCGCCTTCGAGGATCTCGCCGACGATCTCCTCGGCCACGTCCTCCAGCGTGATGATCCCCTCCGTGGTGCCGAACTCGTCGATGACGGTGACCATCTGGAGGCGGTTCTCCTGCATCTCCGCGAGCAGCTCGTCGGCGTTCTTCGACTCGGGGACGTGGAGCGTCGGCTTGACGACCCGCTCCAGAGAGGGCGTCCCCTCGGAGTAGCGCAGCTCGCGGACCAGGTCGCGCACCGTGACGACGCCGACGATGTTGTCGAGGTTCCCCTCGTAGACGGGGACGCGCTCGTGGTCGGCCTGGATACACGTCTCGATCGCCTCCTCGACGGTGTCCTCCTTCGCGACCGCCGTGACGTCGAGCCGCGGCGTCATCACCTCCTTGGCGATGGTGTTGTTGAACCGGAAGATGCGGTCGAGCATCTCGCGCTCCTCCTCGTCGATGACGCCCTCGCGCTCGCCCGTCTCGATGATGTCCTGGATCTCGTCGCGGGTGACGTACGACGACTCGATCGCCGAGCGGCCGCCGGTGATCTTGTTGACGACCCGGGTCAGGTAGTCGAACAGGACCACGAGCGGGAGGAGGACGTACTCGGAGAGCTTCAGCGGGCGGGCGATGCGGAGCGCCCACGACTCGGTGTTCTCGACGGCGTACGACTTCGGCGCGCTCTCGCCGAACAGCAGGACGAGCGCCGTGATCCCGAAGGTGGCGATGGTGACGGCCTGCCCCTGCCCGAAGCCGAGGTAGACGAGCAGTCCGGTGGAGATGGAGGACATCGCGATGTTGACGATGTTGTTACCGACGAGGATCGTGATGAGGAGGCGGTGCGGGTCGGTCTTCAGCGCCTTCACCGTCTCCGATCCCGGCACCCCGTCTTCGACGAGGCTGTCGATGCGGTGCTGCGGCAGGGAGAACATCGCGATCTCCGACGAGGAGAAGAACGCCGACAGCGCGATCAACACCAGGATCGTGAGCGCGCCGAGCGCGGCGACGACGGTGTCGCCGGGCATCTGTATCTGGAGGAGACCGGCCGTCAGCGTACTCGACCACAAGCCCATATTCGTTTGTCATCCGTCGGCCCACGATTAAAGGGTTCCCTTCGGTGAGCCCCGCGGCGGGGCGGCTGAGTGCCGGCGGGGCGGCTGAGTGCCGCCGAGGCGCGTGCCGCCGCCGACACGGTTACCCGTCTCGCGGGCGAATCGCGGGACATGAGCGAGCCACAGATCACCCTGTACCGGCTTCAGGCGTGTCCGTTCTGCGAGCGGGTCGTCCGGACGTTGAACGAGCTCGACGTAGCGTACCGCTCCCGCTACGTCGAGCCGATGCACTCCGAGCGCAACGTCGTCAAGCGCGTCTCCGGCGCCCGGAGCGTGCCGGCGATCGTCGACCGCGAGACCGGCGTCACCATGTCCGAGAGCGCGAACATCGTCGAGTACCTGAAGGGGATGTACGGCGAGGAGGGGGCTTGAGATGCCGGATTTCGACGTCGTCTCCCTGCCCGAGACCGACCACGTCGCCGAGGGCGACACGGCGCCGGACTTCACCCGCCCGCTCGTGAACGGCGAGTACTGGGAGGACCGCGCGCTCGCCGACGTCGTCGACGGGCCGACGCTCCTCCTCTTCCATCCCATGGACGGCACCTTCCAGGGGACGTACCTCTACAACACGGTCGACGACCACGGGTGGAGCGACGACCTCGACGTGCTCGGCGTCTCCATCTCGACGCCGTACGCCCACAAGCGCCTGCTCGCCGAGCGCGGCGACGGCGTCCGGATCTTCTCCGACCCGGGCGCGAGCGTCGTCGAGGAGTACGGCCTCGCACACGAGATCGACGGCATGAGCGGGATCACGGAGAGCCGTCCCGCCGTCTTCCTGCTCGACGCCGACCGCACCGTGGAGTACGCGTGGGTCGCGAGCGAACACCCCGAGTTCCCCGACGCCGAGGCGATCGGCGACGCGGTCGCCGACTTCGTCGACTGACCGGACCCGGGACCGCGGCCCGGCGCGCGGACCGCACACACTCGTCACGCTTTTTCAACTCGCCGCCGAACGGTCGCGCGTGACCGCCGACACGAGCGACGACGGACCGGACCGATCCGAGGAGCTGCGCGCGGCGGCCGCCGCCGTCGACCGCGGCGACCTCGTCGTCTACCCGACCGAGACGGTGTACGGGTTGGGCGCCGACGCGCTGGACCCCGAGGCCGTCGAGCGCGTCTTCGACCTGAAGGGCCGCGACCGGTCGAACCCCCTCTCGCTCGGCGTCGCGAGCGTCGACGACGCGCTCCGCCACACCCGCCCGACGGAGGTGGCCGTCGCCTTCGCGCGGGCGTTCCTCCCGGGGCCGGTGACGGTCGTCGTCGAGCGCGGCGACCGGGTGCCCGACGCGCTCACCGCCGGGCGCGACCGCGTCGGGATCCGCGTGCCGGACCACGACCTCGCGCGGGCGCTGCTGGCCGAGACGGGCCCCCTCACCGCGACGAGCGCGAACGTCTCCGGGACGGGCAGCGTCACCGACCCGAGCGACCTCTCCGACCGGATCCGCGAGGGGGTCGACGCCGTGATCGACGGCGGCGAGACGCCGGGGACGGAGAGCACGGTCGTCGACCCCGAGGCGGGAACGATCCACCGCCGCGGGGCGATGGCCGGCGCCATCGAGGCGTGGCTGGCGGACCCGCCGGTGGACGGGTGAGTCGGCGAGAAGAGCCGTTCGCGGCGCTCAGACGGAGAGGTCGCCCTTCGCCTTGATCACGTCGAGGTCCTCGGCGTCGACCGTCTCGACGTCGAGCCAGTGGGGGACGTACTCGCGTTTGTCGTACGCCTCGCGCTCGTCTTCCGTGCCGACGGTACACCAGAGCTGCGGCTCGTCCGGGCCGTGCCAGCCGCCCTGAACGTTGATGCCGAAACAGACCAGCTCCTCGCCGTCGTGCTCGATCACTGCGTCCTTCCGGATGTCGGGGTCGCCGCGGATGATGAGGTGGTGCATGTGCCGGGGTTCGCGTGTTCCGGGCTTAATCGCTTCGATACCGCGGATCGAACGGCGGCGGCGACCCCGCGGACCGCGGGGGTGGCCCCCTACCAGCCCCGGTCGAGGTCCTCGACGAGCGCGCCGAGGATCTCCCGGGTCGTCGCGGCGACGATGGGTTCGAGCGCGTCCGGGTCGCTGTTCGTCGGGTCGCCGAGCCCGCCCAGCTCCGTCACCTCGTCGAAGTACTCGTAGCTCCGAGTGCTGGGCAGCTCCGCGGCCTCCTGCGGCTCTTTCTTTGCGGTCCGCACGAGGTCCGGGCGGTACAGCTCGACGAAGCTCGTCTCGTGGTCGCCGGCGTGGCCCCAGCCCTCGCCGTACGCCTCCGTCAGGTCCGCCTCCGCGAAGTCCGTCCAGTGGACGAAGTGGACGGTGAGGTCGGTGTCGCGACCGAGGCGGTCGGCGGCGATCGACAGCGGCTCGCGGTTCCCGCCGTGGCAGTTCAGAATTAGCAGCCGGTCGGCGCCGTGTTCGGCCACCGACTCGCCGATCTCACGGACCACGTCGACGTACGTCTCCGTCGAGAGCGTGACCGTCCCGGGGAACCGCATGTGGTGTTCCGACTGCCCGTACGGCAGCGTCGGGAGCCGAAGCAGGTCGAGGTCGAACTCGTCGGCGGCGGCGACGAGCTCGGCCGTGAGGTGGTCCGCGCGGAGCGTGTCCGTCGACACCGGGAGGTGCGGGCCGTGCTGCTCGATGCTGCCGGCCGGGAGCACCGCGAAGTCGGCGTCGTCGATCGCGGCGCCGGCGTCCTCCCACGTCATGCCGAACAGGTCGTCGTCCGTCTCGGGCATGGCGGAGGCTCCGGCGTCGGGCGACGAAAAGCTCGGGGTAGCGGCGAGAGCGAACCGGTCGTCCGAGCGACTGCCTCAGCCCGAGTAGTAGTACTCGCCGTCGCGCTTCTGCTGGCTGTCGAGCTGCGACCCCGGCTTGTTGATCCGGGGACGGCCGGTGCGCTCGTCGCGCCGGAAGGTGATCTCGAGGTCGGCGAGGAACTCGTTCATCCCGTCGCGCATGTCCTGCGGCGGCGCGGCGCGCCCGCGTTCGGCCGGCTCGCCGTCGAACACCATCAGGCGGTCCGCGAGGAGGTCGATCATGTAGATGTCGTGGTCGATCACCATCACGGTCGCGTCGTGGTTCTCGGCGTACCGGCGGATCGCGGTCGTCGCCCGCACGCGCTGCTCGACGTCGAGGTGGGCGGAGGGCTCGTCGAGCAGGTAGAGGTCGGCGTCGTCGGAGAGGCACGCCGCGATGGCGACGCGCTGGCGCTCCCCG
The DNA here is from genome assembly GCF_005435115.1 of Halorubrum sp. ARQ200. NCBI lineage: Archaea > Methanobacteriati > Methanobacteriota > Halobacteria > Halobacteriales > Haloferacaceae > Halorubrum > Halorubrum sp. ARQ200. Next base: position 12,660 of record NZ_SGTZ01000020.1, read on the forward strand.
CCGGAGAGGTCCGAGAGGTTCTGCTCCATCACGCGCTCCAACTGGAGCGGCTGGGCGATCTCGGTGTTCCAGTAGGAGGAGCCGAACTCGTCGGTGATAGAGGAGAGGAACGCGTCGACCCGCATGTGCCGGTCGATGTCGATGTACTGCGGCTTGTAGGAGATGTCGAGCGCGAAGTCGAGTTCGCCCTCTTCGGGCGCCAAGTCGCCCGTGAACAGCTGCGCGAGCGTGGACTTCCCGATCCCGTTCGGGCCGACGACGCCGAGCACCTCGGAGCGGTTGATCGCGCCGCCCTCGACGCGGAGCTCGAACTCGCCGTCGCCGTACGACTTCCGCAGGTCCGGGTACTCGATCAGCGTCTCGCTCCGGGAGGCGACCCGCGGCGCGTGCTCCTCGAAGGTGATCGCGGAGGGCCGGATCCGCATGTTCTCGTTGTCGAGGTACCCCTTCAGGTACTCGTTGATCCCCTTCCGGACCGACTTCGGGTCGGTGATGACCCCGTACGCGCCCGGCTCACCGTACGCGACGTGGAGCGTGTCGGCGAGCAGGTCGAGGATCGCGAGGTCGTGCTCGACGACGAGCATCGAGCGGTCGGCGGCGGCGTCGTCCGCGAGCTCGCGGATGAGCCGGGCGACGATCATCCGCTGGCCGATGTCGAGGTACGGCGTGATCTCGTCGAGGAAGTAGAAGTCCGCGTCGCGGGCGAGGCAGGCCGCGATGGCGACGCGCTGGAGCTCGCCGCCGGAGATTGAGTCGATGTCCTGGTCCATCACCGGGCGGATGTTGAGGCGGTCGACGAGGTCGTCGAGCGCGCCCCGCTCGTCGGTCCGCTCCAACAGCTCGCGGGTGTTCCCGTCGAACTGGTTGGGGATCTGGTCGACGTACTGCGGCTTGCGCGCGACCGTCACGTCGCCCGCCTTCAGCGATTCGAGGTAGTTCTGGAGGCCGGTGCCGCGGAAGCGGTCGAGGACGCGCTCCCAGTCGCCGTCGGCGGCGTGGTCGCCGAGGTTCGGGACCATCTCGCCGGCGAGCGCGTGGACCGCGGTCGACTTCCCGATCCCGTTCGGCCCGAGGATGCCGGTGACGCTGCCGGGCTCCGGCGTCGGGAGGCCGTACAGCGAGAAGGCGTTGTCCCCGTAGCGGTGGACCGGGTCGTCGTCGAGCTCGGAGGGGAGGTTGATGATCTCGATGGCGTCGAACGGGCACGACTGGACGCAGATACCGCAGGTCTCGCCCAGACAGATCTCCTCGGAGATGTGGATCTGGTCCGGGTCGCCCTCCTCGGCGTCCGGGCCGCGCTCCGTGATACACTCCTTGCCCGTCCGGTTTGGCGGGCAGTCCTTCATACACTCGTAGTTGCAGCGGTCGGGCTGGCACCGGTCGAGATCCACGACCGCGATACTGTCGTCGGCCATCTCAGACCCCCAGGTCGACGGCCGAGGTCAGCAAGACGGTGTAGCTGATGAACCAGAGGGTGAACGTGAGAAACGCCACGTAGAGGTTGTCTTTGATCCCGAGGTCGCCGACGCCGACCGCCTTGAATATCGGGTACTGGGCGATGACGAACGCGCCGAGCACGAATACCGCGGTGGTGCTCGCGGCGGACGCCGGGTCGGTGCCGACGTAGACGGCCGAGACGACGCCGGCCGCGATCCCGGCGAGACTGCAGATGGTCGTGACGACCACGCCGCGCGCGTGGTCGGACAGGCCCGAATCGTCGCTCATGGCTTCGGATCCGCGAGCGCCCGTGAAAAGCCGTTCGTTCCCGCCGTCGCTCGCGACCGGGACGGGCCGCCCTCGGGACGCGACGCTCGGGCACCGCCGCGCGTCGCCGCGGCCGAGGCGCGCGCGAGCCGAATCGCTGACTGACTGGTCAGTCCAGCGGGAAATTAGCGGCTTATTTTGCTGGTTTGTGACGCGAGATGCGGCCGATTTCGCCGGTAAACGGCGCTGAGACGGGGTTGCTCCATCAACATTTATGAACGTGTGCGGTTTCGAATCGTAACGATGGAAGGAACTCAAACGGAGGGGCTCGACGACCTCCCACCGAGCGCCAAACTCGTCTTCAAGGTGCTCGAGTACAACGGACCGCTGACCCAGAAGGGGATCGTCCAAGAGTCGATGCTGTCGGCCCGCACCGTCCGGTACGCGCTCGAACGGCTCGAAGGGATCGGCGTCGTCGACGAGGACGTATACTTCGCGGACGCCAGACAGAACCTCTACAAGCTCACGGAGCCGGCCCAGGAGTTCACCGCCGACGAGGGCGAGGCCTCCTGTACCGCCGACTGACCCGCGGCGGTCGACTCCCCGTCCCGTCCGTATTCTCACCCTCTCTCGGCGACGCCGAGCGACGCGTCCCGCGCGCCACGGACCGCCCCGCACGGCGTCCACCGCTACTCCGGCGGCTCCGCCCCGCCCTCGCGCGCGCCGCGGACCGCCGCCGCGACCGTGAGGACGACCGCCACCGCCAGCGCCGACGTCGCCGCCAGCACGAACGCGAGCAGGAGGAACCAGACGTCGGGCCCGAACAGCGGGTACTCGCGCGTGTCGATCACCGGCCCGAGCAGTTCGAGCGTCCGGACGAGGTACAGCGAGAGCGCGAGCAGCGCGCCGGCGGCCGCCCCGATCCGGACGTTGCGATAGAACGACAGCGACTCCAACAGGACCAGCATCGGGGGCTTCGAACTGTCCTCGCTCACGGGGGGACGTACGGCCGGCCGCCGCAAAGAGCCATCGGAACGCGGCGCCCGGTGCGGCGATCTGTCACGATCGAATCGGACGGAAGAGAGCCTGACAGCGTTAGTGACAGCCGTCAAGTGGGTCGGTGATGAAGGACCGCGCATGCCCAGAGTCGTGCTGTCGGCGTTCCCGATGATAGACCCGGAGACGTACCGCGAGGTACTCGCCGACGCGGTCGACGAGCCGGTCGATGTCGAGGTCGCGGAACTGGGGTCGACCGAGCGGCTGATCGACGCGGCGGCCGACGCCGACGCAGTCGTTACCGACATCAACACCCCCGTCACCGAGGCGGCGCTCGACGCCACGGACCCGCGGGTCGTCGTCCGCTCGGCCGTCGGCGTCGACAACGTCGACGTGGCGGCGGCCGCGGAGCGCGGGGTGACCGTCACCCGGGTGCCGGACTACTGTACCGACGAGGTGGCGACCCACTCCGTCTCGCTGCTCCTCGCCTGTCTGCGCTCGCTCAAGCCGTACGACGACGCGGTCGCGGAGGGCGGGTGGAGCTGGGAGGCGGGCGTCCCGACCCGGCGGGTGAGCGCGTCGACGATCGGCCTGCTCTCGTTCGGTCCGATCGCCCGCCGGGCGGCCGAACAGCTCTCCGGGTTCGGCGCCGACCTGATCGCGCACGACCCGTTCGTCGACGCCGAGGAGATGGCCGACCACGGCGTCGAGAAGGTCGAGTTCGAGGCGCTGTTCGACCGCGCCGACCACGTCGGCGTCTACGCCCCCCTGACCGACGCGACGCGGGGGATCGTCGACGCGGACGCGCTGGGGCGCCTGAGCGAGGACTCGGTGGTCGTCAACGTGAGCCGCGGCCCGGTCGTCGACGCCGACGCCCTCCTCGACGCGCTGGAGCGGGACGGAATAAAGGCCGCCGGCCTCGACGTGCTCGCCGAGGAGCCGCCGGAGGACGACCCGCTCGTCGGCCGTGACGACACGGTGGTCACGCCGCACGCGGCGTGGTACAGCGAGGAGGCGAAAGACGACCTGAACCGGAGCGGCGCCGCCGACGTGGCGGCGGTCCTCAACGGCGAGACGCCGGACGGTCGGGTCGACCCCGAGGCGGACTGGCTGTAGCGCCGCGGGAGTCCGGGGAGACGCGCCGGCCTACAGGCGGTCGAGGGCGTCGAAGTCGTCGTCATCGTCGAGCGGGTCGTCGTCCGACCCGTTCGACTCCCCCGGGGCGTCGTCCGCGGCGTCGGAGACGAGCGAGTCGCCGTCGTCGCCGCCCGGGTAGCTCGCGTCGAGCCCCGCCGCCAGCCCGGCCCCGAGGTCGTAGGTGTCACGGACCGTCTGCGCGAGGACGCCGTCGCGGTCGAAGACGACGTAGACGGCGACGAACTCGTGGGCCGCGGGGCGCAACACGAACACCTCCCGCGGACCGTCGTCGTCGCGCGACTCGTTCACGCGCGCGACGAGCGGTTCGATCGGGAGCCGACCCGTGCGGACCTCGTCGAAGGTGTCGCTGCCGGGCGCGTCCGCGAAGAGGTATAACGCGCCGTTGGGGTCGCCGTCGTTCGACCGGGTGGTGATCGAGCCGACGGGCTCGCCCTCGGCGCGGATCTGCCGCCAGGTCTCGACGGCCGCCTCGAACATCCCCTCGACGTCGTCGGCGAAGCGGAAGCGGGTCTTGCGGACGACCCCGACGTCGCGGAAGCGCGCGGAGCCGTCGGTCCACGCCAGCGTCGCGTCGACGACGAAGCCGGGCCGGAGCGCGTCGACGGCTTCGCCGAGGTCGCCCTCATATCCCTCCGCGGTGGCGTAGAGGGGGTCGTAACGGTCCTCGGCGTCGGGGGCCGTCGGGTCGACCGGCTCGTCGGCGAGCTCGACGAGGACGAACTCCTCGGCGTCGGCCGCGCCGGGGTCGCCCCCGTCCGACTCGTCGGCGATGTCCGGCCGCCGGCGCCGGTCGTGGACGCGGAACCGGCCGCTCGTCGTCGGGTCCATACCGAGCGGTGGGGCGGCGGGCGGAAAAGCCGGTCGGAAGCGGCGCGGCCCGCTCGTCCGCGGCCGATCCCGCCCGCGGATCCGTGTCGTTATGGGGCCGCCGGCCCAAGGAACCGGTAAATGGGGATCCTCGAGGACAAGTCGAACGCCCGGCTCTTCTACAAGTACCTCTCGAAGGTGTACGACCGGATTAACAGCTTCAACTGGAACGAGGAGATGCGCGCGGAGGCGCTCTCGTGGCTGGAGTTCGGCGACGACCCGACGGTGCTCGACGTGGGGTGCGGGACCGGCTTCGGCACGGAGGGACTGCTCGAACACGCCGACGACGTCCACGGGCTCGACCAGAGCATCCACCAGATGGAGAAGGCGTTCGAGAAGTTCGGGAAGCGCGACCGAGTGAACTTCTACCGCGGCGACGCCGAGCGGCTCCCGTTCCGCGACGACGCGTTCGACGTGGTCTGGTCGTCCGGCTCCATCGAGTACTGGCCGAACCCCGTCGACGGGCTGCGCGAGCTCCGGCGCGTCGCGAAGCCCGGCGGGCAGGTGCTCGTCGTCGGCCCCGACTACCCGCACAACCCGATCCTCCAGCGGGTGGCCGACGCGATCATGCTGTTCTACGACGCCGACGAGGCCGACCGGATGTTCGAGGCGGCCGGCTACGAGGAGTTCGAACACCACATCCAGCAGGCGACGCCGCAGAGCCCCCGCGCCATCACGACCGTCGCCCGCGTCCCCGACGACGGCGAATCGGGCGACGAGTCGGCCGCGGCCGCTCCCGACGCGGACCCCTCGGCGCCCGGCGCCGAGTAGCGGTCGGATCCCTCGGCGCTCGACGCCGAACCGGGACGCCGGTGCGAAGGCGTCCGAGACGCGCGTTCTACCCCGGCTCGACGACCGTCTCCAGCGTCGCGACCGGGCGGCCGGCGGCCGTGATCTCGACGGTGACTCGTCGGCCCGGTTCGAGCGTCGGGTCGTTGGTGTCAGCGACGCGGAACGCCGCCGTCTCGCCGACGCGCAGCGTGTCGTCGCCCGCGGAGTTGAACGGGCCGGTCGGACCGGGGTGGAAGCCGGCGGCCGAAAAGAACGGGAGCGGCGGCTGCTCGTCGAGCGGTTCGCCGTCGACGCTGACGCGGACCCGGACGGCCGCGACGTCGATCGGGTCGCCGCCGCGGTGGTCGATCGCGACCCGATCGTCGGTCGCCGACAGCGACAGCACCGCCGACGGCGGCACCGTCGCGCTCGGCCCGCCGAGCGCGGCGGCCGCGACGCCGCCGGCCAGCACGACCGTGATCGCGATGAGCAGCACGCCCGCGACGGGCGCCATCCCTCGGGCGCGGCGAGCAACTGGTGACACGGGGGCGGTGGGGCGGTTTCGGGTAAAAGCGTCGGCCCCGGGCGGTCACTCGTCGCCGACCGGCCGCGGCGTCGGGAGGGGTTCGATGCCGTCGAGGACGACGACGCGGGGCTCGTCGACGACCGTGATGCGGTACGGCTCGGCGGGCGAGAGCGTCCGGACGACGCCGTTCTCGTCGGTCGCGCCGATCGCCCGGCTGTCGCCGCCGCCGACGGACTTGGTGACGGTGACGCCGGAGACCGGTTCGCCGGTCTCGTCGTCGAGGACGGTCACGGTCACCGGCCCGCCGGGGTAGGTCCGTTCGACGGTGACGTTGAACCCGTCGCCGGCGGCCGCGACCGGCTCGGTGTCGGGGAACGCGGCCAGGTCGACGCGCTGGTGCTCGACGAACACCCGCTCGGTGCCGCCGCTGACGAACGTCCGGAGGACGCCGAACTCGTGCGGGATGGTGATCCGCTGGACCGCGCCCGCGCCGAACGCGTCGGGCTCGCGCAGCGCGGCCGTCTCGGGGTAGGCCGCCTCGGTGATCGCTATCGCCGCGTCATTCGAGATGTCGCCGCCGCCGCGGTCCCAGCGGTCGGTCCGGAAGACCTCGCGGACGTACTCGCCGTCGACGACGGTCGCGAGCACGACGGCGTCTTCGCTCGACGCGACGTAGATGTCGTTCGGCGAGGACTGGCCGCGAGCGGTCGCGAGCGCGTGGTCCCGGACCGGTCCCTCGTACACCTGGAGCGCCACCTGAAGCTCGTCGAGCCGACCGGGCGAGCTGAACCCGTCCGTCGACTCGGCGAGCGCGTCGATGGCCTCGAGCCGCTCGTCGTACTCGCGGGCGGTCGCCGCCACCCGGACGAGCTCGTCGACCAGCTCGCGGTCGCTCATCTCGCCGGCGGCGTGCGCGCTGAAGGCGTCCGCCTGGCGGCTGGACAGCGCCACCTCCGCGCGCTCGACGCGGTTGATCTCGACGAGGATCTGCTGTTGGCGCTCGACACCGGCCTCGGCGCCCTCGATCCGGTCGACGACGGCCGCGGTCTCGACGGCCGCGTCGGCGTCGGCGGTGGCGAAGCCGAGCGCCGAGCCGAGGTCGGGGCCGCGGGCGTACGTGCCGACCCGCGTCTCCGCCCCGGGCGGCGTCGAGAGCGTGCGGAGCGTCAGGTTCGTCGTTTCGATCTGCGTCGCCGGCTGGCCGGCGGCGACTGTCGGGTCCGCGGGCGACGTCGAACTACCGGGCGACGCCGGACCGGCGGGGAGGTCCGGAGCGGCCGGCGAGGCCGAATCGGCGGACTCCGCCGGGTCGACGGACGGGGAGACGGCGCCCGGCGCGGTGACGCCGGCGACCGGGGCCACGACCAACAAGACCGCGACCGCGGCGATCGGGAGGGCTCTCATCGGCCGACGGTTCGGCCCGGGACACAAAAAGTCCACCCACTGCGGCCGGCCGCCCGGGCCGACGGACCCGCGTCGCCGTCAAGCGGCACGCGGGCGCGAGCGGCGACTCGGCCGGGCGTCCTGTCAAAAAACAGCGTATGGAAAGCGTTTTGCCCGGCGCGCGAGTGGCCCGTGACGTATGCGGAACCCCGCTCTTCGCGCGCTCTTGGTCGCCGTCGTCGCGCTCGCGCTGATCGCGAGCGCCGGCGTCGCGGCCGACGGCGCGGTCACGGCCCCCTCCCCCCTCGACGCTGACAAGAACCCGACCCGCGCGTCGGCCGCCGCCGACGGCTCAGGCGTCGCCGGCGCCGTCGGGGACCGCTCGACGGCCGCTCGCCAGCAGACCGACGACGGCATCACGTCGCCGTCGACGACGCGGATCCGGATCGGTCTGAACCCCGACCGCAGCGCCGACTGGACCGTCGCGGTCCGGTACTCGCTGGCGGACGCGAACGAGACGGCGGCGTTCAGGACCGCCGGCGACCGCTTCGAGGACGGCGAGGTCGGCCCCGACGCCGCCCTGTTCGAGGGGTTCCGCCGCGAGGCGAGCCGCAACGTCGACCGCTCGATGGCGATCGAGGACGTCGAGCGCGAGGTCGAGGTGTACGAGGACCCGAGCGAGTACGAGGTCGCGACGGAGGACGCGGTCGCGGTCGGCGAGGTACGGCTCACGTTCACCTGGACGGCGTTCCTCGAACGGGACGGCGAGAGCCTCGTCCTCGGCGACGCGCTGACGACGCCGGACAACGAGACGTGGCTCCGCAGCCTGGAGGCGGGCCAGACGCTGGAGGTGGCGACGCCCGAGGGGTACACCGTCACCGGAACGCCGAGCAGCGCCGTGACCCAGCTCTCGGACGGCGACGTGATCATCGAGGGGCCACAGACGTTCGAGGAGGGCGAGCCCGTGGCGATCGTGTACGGCCCCGCCGGAGCGGGCGCCCCGTGGACGATGCTGATGGCCGCGATCGTGCTCGCCGCGGCCCTCGTCGCCGGGAGCGTCGTCGGGTACCGCCGGATCAACCCCGGGAGAGACGGGCCGGGCGAGTCGGCGGCGAACGGCGGCGAGGACGTGGCGACCGGCGGCGGGCCGGGTCCGGGCGGCGTCGGGAGCGCCGGTCGGGAACCGGAGGCGGACGACGACGGCGCCGACGCGGGCGACGAGGGGGACGACGGCGACGACGGCGACGACGGGGAGGACCTCTCGCTGCTCTCGGACGAGGAGCGCGTCGAGCGCCTCCTCGACGCCAACGGCGGCCGGATGCGGCAGGCCGACATCGTCGCCGAGACCGGGTGGTCGGACGCGAAGGTGTCGCAGCTGCTCTCGGCGATGGCCGACGAGGGCCGCGTCGAGAAGCTCCGCCTCGGCCGCGAGAACCTCATCTCGCTGCCCGACGACGAGGACGGCGGAGGGGCCGACGGCGACCGCGCCGACGAGTAGCCCGCCGATCGCGGCAGTGGTGGCGGGCAGCGGGGCGGTCGCCGCGGCGTCGGCCGTCGCCCAGAGTCGGACGAACCGAGGAAAACCGCTGGTCCGCCGTCGCTCGTTCCGAAAACCATTACAGGACGAGCGACTGAGTAACGATCATGAAGGTTCTGGTGACCGTCAAGGAGGTCGCGGAGGCCGACGACGACTTCGCGATCGAGGGGACCGATATCGCCGAGTCCGACCTCGAGTACGACCTGAACGAGTGGGACGACTACGCCGTCGAGGCCGCCGTCCAGCTCGCCGAGGCCGGGATCGCGGACGAGGTCGTGACCGTCACCGTCGGCCCGGAGCGCGCCGAGGAGACGATCCGGATGGCGCTCGCGAAGGGCGCCGACCGCGCGGTCCGCGTCTGGGACGACGCGCTCGCCGGCGGGTTCGCCGACGTGGCCTCGAAGGTCGACCTGTTCGAGGCGGTCGTCGAGGAGGAGGAGCCGGACCTGATCCTCGGCGGCGTCCAGGCCGCTGACACCGGCTTCGGCGCGACCGGCGTCGCGCTCGCGGAGCGGATCGGCTTCGAGCACGCCGCGGTCGTCAACCACCTCGACGTCGACGCCGACGCGGGCGTGGCGCACGTCCACCGGGAGCTCGAGGGCGGCGTCGAGGAGCTGACCGACGTGGACCTCCCGGCGGTGCTGACGGTCCAGACCGGGCTCAACGAGCCGCGGTACGCGAGCCTCCGCGGGATCCGACAGGCCCAGCGCAAGGAGATCGCCCCGAAGGACCTGTCCGACCTCGGACTGAGCGCCGAGGACGTGGAGAGCGCGCTGACGGTCACCGAGATGTACGAGCCGGAGAGCGAGTCCGACGCGGAGATCATCGAGGGCGACGCCGGCGAGTCCGCGGGTCGCCTTGCCGAGGTCCTGCGGGACAAGGGGGTGGGCGCGTGATGAGCGTGCTCGTCGCCGCCGAACACCGCCGCGGCGCGCTCCGGGACGTGACCTACGAGGCGATCACGGCCGGGCGGGAGCTCGCCGACGCGCGCGACGCCGACCTCCACGTGGCCGTCATCGGCGGCGACGTCGACGGCTTCGCGGAGGACCTCAACCGCGAGGGCGTCGACGCGATCCACGCCGTCGACGACGGCGAGGAGTTCGACCACAACGCCTACCAGGCGGCCGTCTCGACGCTCGCGGACCGGCTCGACGCCGGCGCGGTGGTGCTGCCGAACTCCGTCAACGGCCTCGACTACGCGCCGGCGCTCGCGGAGGACCTCGGCGTCCCCGTCGTGACCGACGCCGTCGGGATCGACTACGACGACGGGCTCACCGTCACCCGCGAGATGTACGGCTCGAAGGTGGAGACGACCGTCGACGTGGCCGGCGACCGCTTCGTCATCACGGTCCGCGGCGGCGAGTGGCCGCCGGCGGAGGGGGTCGGCGACGCGACCGTCGAGGCGGCCGACGTCGACATCCCCGAGTCGGGCGCCCGCGTCACGGGCTTCGAGGAGGTCGGCGGCGGCGACGTCGACATCGCGGACGCCGACGTGCTCGTCTCGGTCGGCCGCGGCATCGAGGAGGAAGAGAACCTCGAACTCGTCGAGGAGCTCGCCGACGCGCTCGGCGCGACCCTCTCGGCCTCGCGGCCGATCGTCGACAACGGCTGGCTGCCGAAGAACCGCCAGGTCGGCCAGTCGGGGAAGGTCGTCACGCCGGACGTGTACATCGCGGTCGGCATCTCCGGCGCGGTTCAACACGTCGCCGGCATGAAGGGCTCGGACACGATCGTCGCCATCAACACCGACCCGAACGCGCCGATCTTCGACATCGCCGACTACGGGATCGTCGGCGACCTCTTCGACGTGGTGCCCGAGCTGGTCGACGAGTTCGCGTAGTCGGCGCCGACCCCCTCGCAGCAACGTTCTTTGGCTCCGACCGAGTACCGGGCGGTCAGACGGCTCGGCCGTCCGTCAGTCATGACTCCGATCCGCGCCGCCGTCCCGACGACCGAGGAGGCGAGAGCGCTGCTCGTCGGGCTCCGCCGAGCGGTCGACGGCGAGCGGGACGCGATCGCCGCGGACCTAGCGGACGACGAGCCGGACGCGGCGCTGCTCGACCTCGTCGCGGCGCCGTTCGCGTCCGTCGCCGACGTCGACGAGCGGCTGGCGAAGACCGAGTCGTACCTCCGGGAGCGGGGCGACCGCCGCGCGGTGTTCCTCACGGTGTACAGCCGGATGACGGCGACCGTGCGGACCGCCATCGACGACGGCGCCTTCGTCGATCCGGAGTGGACCGCGGCGTACCTCGTCGCCTTCGCGGAGCGCTACCGCCGGGCGCTGGTCGCGTTCGAGCGGCGGGCGTTCGGCTCGCTCCCGCGGCCGTGGCTGCTCGCCTTCGCCGCCGCGGCCCGCGGGGAGACGCTCGTCGCGCAGGACGCCCTGCTCGGCATCAACGCGCACATCGCCTACGACCTCACGTACGCCCTCGGCGACGTGGGGATCGACCCCGACCGCGGCGCCAAGCTCGAGGACCACGACCGCATCAACGCGGTGTTGGCCCGGCTCGTTCAGACCGCCCAGGACGCCCTCGTCGATGCGTACGGGGCGCTCGGAATTGCCGGGATCGACGCGGCGTTCGACCCCCTCGACGACCGGCTGGCGCTGCTCGGACTGACGGCGACCCGCGAGTTCGCGTGGCGGAACGCCGTGCTGCGCGCGGACCTCCCGGCGCGGCTCGCCGAGCGGTACATCGACTGGCGGACGGAGACCGTCGCGACGGGCGCCGCGGCGGTCGTGCTCGCGCCCGAGTTCGACGCCGAGGCGGGCAGGCGACTGCGGGTCGCGGAGACCGAGGGCGACGCCGCGGGCGCGTTCCGCGAGGCGTTCGGACGGCTGACGTAGGGGACGAGGACGGGCATCGGACGAGGGGCCGGGGACGCGCGTCGGCGCGGCCGGCTCTCGGTTCGTTTATGACCCCGCCGGCCCTCGGATCCGGTAATGAGCGAGGCCGACGAGCAGGCGGCTGCGACCGCGACTGGGCGGGAGATCTGGATCGAGAAGTACCGGCCGCAGTCGCTCGACGACATCCACGGCCAAGAGGAGATCGTCGAGCGCCTCCAGAGCTACATCGCGCAGGACGACGTCCCCCACCTGCTCTTTTCGGGGCCTGCGGGCGTCGGGAAGACCACCGCCGCCACCGCCATCGCCCGCGAGATATACGGCGAGGACAACTGGCGCGGCAACTTCCTGGAGCTGAACGCCTCCGACCAGCGCGGGATCGACGTCGTCCGCGACCGGATCAAGGGGTTCGCGCGCTCGTCGTTCGGCGGCGACTTCCGGATCGTGTTCCTCGACGAGGCGGACAGCCTCACCGACGACGCCCAGTCGGCGCTGCGCCGGACGATGGAGCAGTTCTCCGACAACACCCGCTTCATCCTCTCGTGTAACTACTCGTCGAAGATCATCGACCCGATCCAGTCGCGCTGCGCCGTCTTCCGGTTCTCGCCGCTCTCCGACGAGGCGGTCGGCGGGATGGTCCGCGAGATCGCGGCCGCCGAGGATATCGAGGTGACCGACGCGGGCGTCGACGCCCTCGTGTACGCGGCCGACGGCGACATGCGCCGCGCGATCAACTCGCTCCAGGCGGCGGCGACGACCGGCGACGTGGTCGACGAGGAGGCGGTGTACGCGATCACGGCGACCGCCCGGCCGGAGGAGATCGAGTCGATGGTGACCGACGCGCTGGAGGGCGACTTCGCGCGGGCGCGGTCGACGCTCGACACGCTGCTCACGGAGACGGGAATGGCCGGCGGCGACGTGATCGACCAGCTCCACCGCTCCGTCTGGGAGTTCGACCTGAGCGAGCGCGAGGCGGTGCGGCTGATGGAGCGCGTCGGCGAGGCCGACTACCGGATCGCGGAGGGCGCCAACGAGCAGGTCCAACTGGAGTCGCTGCTCGCGGCGCTCTCGTTGGACGAGTAGGCTGTTTTCGGACCTCTGCTCGTCGTTCTGTACCCTGCTAGCCACAGATCGACGGAGAACACCGCCAAAGCCCCGGCCGGGAGGCGGGCGCGAGTTTTAACCCACGCTGGCGCGGACGGACGGTATGCTCGTCGTCGTCTCCGACACGCACGCACGCGAGGAGTCGAGGCTTCAGGGGCGGACCGCCGAGGCGGTCCGCGAGGCCGAGCTGGTGGTCCACGCGGGCGACTTCTACCGCGAACCGGTGTTGGACGCCTTCCGGTCGGCCGCCGCGAGCCTCCGCGCCGTCTACGGCAACAACGACGACGCCGCGATCCGCGACCGCGTGCCCGAGGTGCGGACGGTCGAGTGCGCCGGGGTCCGGTTCGCGGTCACCCACCGCCACCGCAGCGGCGACACGGGGCTCGTCATGCTCGGTCGCGGCCGCGACGCGGACGCCGTGATCTGCGGCCACAGCCACCGGCCGCGGTTCGACGACTCGGGCGGGCTGCCGATACTGAACCCTGGGAGCCACGCGCAGCCGCGCGGGAACCGCCCGGCGCACGCAGAGCTGACTCCGACCGAGAGCGAGAGCGGGAGCGGACTTGACGGACGGCTGGTGACCCCGGACGGCGAGGTCTTCGAGACGTTCCGCATCGAGGGCGGGAGCGCGGAGTAACGGATCGAGAGCGCAGGGTAACGGAGCGGGGCGCGAGAAGCGGGCGCGAGGCCGTCGTGCGCGGCGGCGGGGACCGATCGCGACGTCCCGCGTGCGGCCGGACCGGCCGACGGTCGCGTGCACGGTGGCGGACCCGAGTCGGTGCGGGTGGGAACGCCGGCGGGCGGACCGCACCCGGGGGAGGGGTTCTGGGCAGGGAGGGAGGCGGCGAGTCCGACCGGCCGGCGCGTCGACCGGCTTCTCCGGGCGTGTGAGGGCCGAAGCGGGGGTCGCGTTTCCACTTACGAGCGGCGCGATCTTATAGGTGTCCGAGGCGCAAACGAGCGTTTTAGTCACCGAAACGTGGCGGCCGCGGCCGACCTCAGGCGGTCGTCGGGTCGCCAGAGGGGCCCGCGGGCTCGACGCTGGCCTTGCGCCGGTTCCTGACGGTGAGCGCGACGAACAGCACGAGGCCGACGCCGCGGAGCGTCAGGTCGAGCAGGAGCGCGTTCACCGAGACGCTGACGCCCGCGAGGCCGAGGACGTCGAAGACCGACTCCGAGAGCAGTCGGGGCGCCATGAGCAGCAGCGAACTGAGCGCGAACACGGCGCGCTCGGGCTTCGGGACGTCGGCGTACAGCGTCCCGATGACGGTCGCGCCCAGCGCCACGACGCCGAGGAAGACGCCGACGACGGGGATCAGGATCTCCGGTACGGAGTACGACAGCTCCGCGAGGTCGGCGAAGTTGACGACGCGGTACTGCTCGCGGAGCGGCAGTTCGTCCGCGTTCGCCTTCTCGCGCAGGAAGACGATGCCGGGAGCGAGCACGAACGCGAAGGGGACGATCGCCTTGTTCAGCGACAGCGAGAACGCCTTCACGCCGGTCTCGAACGGGTCCGACTTCGCCACCCCGCTCGCGGCGTAGGCGGCCACCGCGACCGGCGGCGTGATGTCGGCCATCACGCCGAAGTAGAGGATGTACAGGTGCGCCGCGAGCAGCGGGATCCCGAACTCGACGAGCGGCGTCGCGAGCATCGAGATCAGGATGATGTACGTCACGGTCGTCGGCATCCCCATCCCGAGGATGATGCTCGCGACCGCGGTGACGAGCAGCATGACGACGATGGACCCGCCGGACAGCTCCAAGAGGAGCGAGGTGAGGTTCGGTCCGAGCCCGGAGACGCTGATGACGCCCGGGATGATCCCCGCCGCGGCGACCGCGATGACGACCGGGACGGCCGTCCGCGCGCCCTCCTCCATCGACTTCACGACGAAGGTCCCGACGCGGAACAGCTGGTTGTCGCCGAGGTCGCGACCGGTCCGCTCGCCGGCGGACTCGGCGGCGGTCTGAACGGTGGGGTTGAGATCGAGCACCGCCGACTGGACGTCGGCGTGGACGATCATCGTCGCGACGCTGCCGAGCATCGCGTACCACCCGATCCGCGGGCCGATGACCGCGAGGGCGTCGCCGAGCGGGACTCCGGCCCCGCCGGCGCCGGCGAGGAGTCCGGTGATCGGGACGCCGGCGACGATGTAACTCGCCAGTTCGACGCCGAAGATGGCCGCCGTCGACGCGAGGAGGAACGCCCGGGTCTGTTCGCTGTACGCCGCGATGAACGCGATAAGCGCGACCAGCGCGACGAGCGTGAACCACGCCGACCGCGACACGGAGAGCCGCGCGCCGATCAGGTAGTAGAGGAGCAGCACGATGGGGACCAGGTAGAACCATCCGCGCTTGAGGTGGGTCCCGAGCGACACGGTGTCGGCGTCGACGCCGCCGATCCCCTGTTGGACCGCCTTGAGGTGGACCATCACCCAGACGCCGAAGAAGAAGACGATCGCCGGGATCGTCGCGAGGATGATGATCTCGCGGAACGGCGTCGCGGTGTACTGGACCATGAGGAACGCCGCCGCCCCCATCACCGGGGGCAGGATCTGGCCGCCGGAGGAGGCCGACGACTCGACCGCGCCGGAGAACTCGGGCGAGTAGCCCGACTTCTTCATCAGCGGGATGGTGAACGCCCCCGTCGTGACCGTGTTCGCGATCGACGAGCCCGAAATGGTGCCCATGAAGCCGCTGGCGAGGATGCTCGACTTCGCCGGGCCGCCCTTCCGGTGGCCGGTGGCGGCGTACGCGAGGTCGATGAACCACTGGCCCGCGCCGCTCATCTCGAGGAACGAGCCGAACAGGATGAAGATGTAAATGAAGCTGACGGAGACGGTGACCGGGATCCCGAACACGCCGTTTTCGGTGTTGTACCACAGGTTCTGGATGATGTCGGGCCAGGTGAACTGGGGGATCGCGAGGAGCCCGACGAACGGCGTGTTACCGCTGATGAGGTACCCCCAGCGGGCGTACACGATGAAGCTGGCGACGATGATCATGAGCGGCAGCCCGAGCGTCCGCCGGGTGGCCTCCAGCACGAGGAGGACGCCGAGCACGCCGAGCAGCATCGCGTAGGAGTACTCGCTGACGAACGGGACGCCCCCGAGCAGCGGTTCGAGGACCGAGTAGACGCCGGTGATCGGGCGGCCGGACTCGAGCCCGAAGGCGCGGATGTCACGGATCTCCCGGAACTCGGTAAGGAAGTAGACGACCGCGAGCAGCGAGACGATCATACAGGCCACGTCGAACGGCGTGACCCGGCTGCGGTCCGGGTCGACGAACGCCCACCGGACCGCGCGCCGAACGCCGTCGAGGACCCGCGAGAGCGGGTTCGAACCGCCGAGGCGGCTCGCGGCGGCGTCGACTGCCCCGCCGAGCCGCCGCGAGAGGGGCCCGTCGCCCATGGTGGCCGGGAACATCAGGAAAGTGAGCACGAGCGCGAAGCCGACGTGGACCGCGTTGGCCTGGAGCAGTTGGAGCGAAATCTGTATCGGCCGCACCGTCAGCAGTCCGAGATCGACCGTCGGCAGCGGGATCGTGAAGGTGAAACTGCGCGCCGCGAGCGCCAGTTGGAAGAGCGAAAAGCAGATCCCGATGACCGCGACGGCGAGGGCGGCGAGCCCCTGTAACGACCGCCGGCGCTCGATCTCGTCGATTATCTCGTCGGCCTCTTCTCTGGAAATCTCCTCGGCGTCGTCCGGTTGTGTGTCGTTCGTGCTCATGAGAATACGTCCGTGAGGCCCCGGCGTTCCACGCGGATCCGAACGTCCCTCGCGCCGGTCTCCGCGACCAGGTCGTACCGTGTGTCCTCGACGATCAGAGTGTGGTTAGCGATCCGCCCCGGGGAGACCGACAGGGTCTCAAGCGTCGTTATCGGCCCGGGTGGGTCGTAGACGAAGGTCCCGTTGACGTTCGTGACGTTCACCCGCGAGGGGAGTCCCCAGCCGTACGACTCGAACTCCATGCGCGTGTTCACGAGCGTCTCGCCCTCGACGCGGTACTCGTCGTACACCGGGGTCTTCTCGACGCTGTGGGTGTACGACAGCGCGACCGTGCTCCCGTCGTCGACCGGGTGCGCCAGGTAGCGCTCGCCGGTGTCGATCCCCTCGACGACGAGCACCTGTCCGGAGGGGGCCGCGACGGCGGCGCCGGCGATCGACAGACACAGCGCGACCGCTACCACCGCGAGCGCCGGGCCGAGCAGGTCTCGCGAAGTCGCGTCTCGGAGTGCCACGTGTGATGTTCAGGTGCGGTGACGAGGGTCCCGCGTCGGACAGAGTGCGAGCGTCGCGTCTCGCGGACGGAGACGCGGACGCGAAGCGGTGCGTTGCCGCCGGAGCCGACCCGCCGAGCCGGTCAGGCGTCGAAGTACGCCGCGGCGCCCTCGTGTAGCTCGATGGACATCCCGTCCTGAGCGCTGTCGGCGGAGATGAAGTCGGTCTTGATGCTCAGCTCGCCGACGTTGTCGAAGATGGCGCCCGTCACGGTCTCGACGGTCTCGGCCGGGACGCCGGCGTGGGTGGCTATCATCGCCTGGACCGCGACGGTCTCGACGTCGCTGTCGATGCCCGTGTAGGTGCCACCGGGGATGGTGTCGTCGGCGAACCACGAGGCGGCGTCCTTGACGGCCTGGCGGTTGTCCCCCTGGATCGGGACGATGTTGATGTCGTTCGTGGTCGCGAGCTCCTCGATGGCCCCGACCGGCCAGCCGCCGACGACGAACGCGGCGTCGATGTCCCCGTTCGCGAGCTGTTCGGAGGCCTGCGAGAAGCCGGCGTTCTGCTCGTTGTAGTCGCTGATGCCGACGGCCTCGAGGATCTGGTTCGCGTTGACCTGCGTCCCGGAGCCGAGGTCGCCCGTGTTGATCGTCGCGCCGCTGAGGTCAGAGAGCGACTCGATACCGGAGCCCGACAGGGTGACGACCGTGATCGTCTCGGGGTACAGCGTCGCGACGCCCTGCAGGTTCTCGACGGCGTTGCCCTCGAACGTGTCGATGCCCGTCCCGTTCTTGGCGAAGTAGGCGATGTCGTTCTGGATCAGCGCGAAGTCGGCGGACTCGTCGCCGAGGCTGCCGACGTTCTCGACGCTCGCGCCCGTCGACTGAACGTTCAGCGAGAAGTCGGTGTTCTCCTCGACGACCGTCTTGATCTCGTTCGAGAGCGGGAAGTACGTCCCTCCCGTGCCTCCGGCGTGCCAGCTCAGGCGGGAGCCGTCACCGCCGTCGCCGCCGTCGCCGCCGCCGCTACACCCGGCCAGCGCCGCGACGCCGGCCACACCGATCGCTTCCAGTACCTGCCGTCTGTTCTGTTTGTCCGTCATACCACTATAACCCAGAACGATACAGCTATATAACTGTGTTCATGAGAAGAGTAAACAATACCCACTTTACGGGGGCAGAGAGGAGTTCGTTTCGCGACGGCACCGGATTCGTCCCGGCAACGAGCCGGTTCTGCCGCGCGTCGCGTCGATCGGCCTCACGACGGCGGGCCGGGGTCCTGAAGACGTTCGAGAGCGGGGCACCGCGCACGCCGGTCCCCGCCGCGTCGCCCGAAACGCATAACACCGTCCCGACGGATTCACGTCTATGCTCCCGGTCCAGCCGCTGTTCGTGCTTCTGTTGGTGGGTCTTCTCGGGCTGTTCTTCTTCGGGTTCCTCCTCGTTCGGCGCACGGTGAGGGGGCTGAACGAGGGGTACAACGACGGGCGGAGCTGATGGTCGTCGTCACCGCCGCGACGCTCGTCGTCGCCGCCGCGGCCAGCCTCTTCATGGCGTGGTCGATCGGCGCGGGCTCGTCGGGGTCGACCCCGTTCGCCCCCGCGGTCGGCGCGAACGCCATCTCCGTGATGCGGGCCGGCCTGATCGTCGGCGTCCTCGGGCTGCTCGGCGCGACGCTCCAGGGGGCGAACGTGACGGAGGCGGTCGGCACCGAGCTGATCGGCGGCGTGACGCTCACGGCCGCGGCGGCCATCGTCGCGCTCGTCACGGCCGCCGCGCTGGTCGCGGTCGGCGTATTCGCGGGCTATCCGATCGCGACGGCGTTCACCGTCACCGGGGCGGTCGTCGGCGTCGGCCTCGCGATGGGGGGCGACCCGGCGTGGCCGAAGTACGCCGAGATCGCGACGCTGTGGGTGCTCACCCCGTTCGTCGGCGGCGGCGTCGCCTTCGGCGTCGCCCGGCTGCTCATCGGCGAGTCGCTGCCCGAGCGCCCGCTGACCGCGGCGCTCGCCGGGCTCGTGGGCGCGCTCCTCGCGAACGTCGGGTTCGCGCTGCTCGGGCCGGCCGGCGAACAGGCGTCGGTGGCGGGCGTCCTCGGGGCGGATCTCGGGATCGGCGGCGCGGGGGCGCCCGCGGTGACCCTCGGGATCGCCGCCCTGGTCGCGGTCGCCGTGTACGCCGACCTCGGCCGCGACCGCGAGGGCGCCCAGCGGCGGTTCCTTTTGGCGATGGGGGGCCTCGTCGCGTTCTCGGCCGGCGGGTCGCAGGTGGGGCTCGCGATCGGCCCCCTCGTCCCGATCTTCAGCGAGGTCGGGGTCCCGCTGTGGGCGCTGCTCGTCGGCGGGGGCGCCGGGCTGCTGGCCGGGTCGTGGACGGGCGCGCCGCGGATGATCAAGGCGCTCGCGCAGGACTACGCCTCGATGGGGCCGCGGCGGTCGATCTCCGCGCTGATCCCGTCGTTCGCGATCGCGCAGACCGCCGTCGCCTTCGGGATCCCCGTCTCGTTCAACGAGATCATCGTCTCCGCGATCGTCGGCGCGGGCTACGCCGCGGGCGACGCGGGCGTCAGCCGGAAGAAGATGGGGTACACGGTCCTCGCGTGGGTCGGGTCGCTCGTCGGCGCGTTCACGCTCGGGTTCGGCCTCTACACGGCGGTCGACTTCGTCGTCTGAGCCGCGGCGGGCGCCGCAGCGGGACGCTCAGGCGCGCAGATCGGGGTACGTCGGCAGCCTCGCGGACGCCGCGCTCCCGTCGACGAACGGGAGGTCGACCGCGGCGGCCGAGACCTCCTCGCCGTCGACGCGGACGGTGACCGGGCCGAGGCCGGCGTCGAACGCGACGAGCGCGAGGGCGACCGGGACCTCGGTCGCGGGGCCGACCGCGGCCCGGGTCACCTCGCCTATCGCCTCGTCGCCGTCGAAGACGGCCGCGCCGGGGTCGGGGAGCGCGGCGTCGATCCCCTCGGGGTCGGCGTTCGCGTCGACGCCGGCGACCGCCTCGGCGGCGCCGTCGAGTTCGAGGCCGACCAGCCGGCGGCTCGGTCGCCCCTGGTTCTCCACGCGCGAGACGACCTCCTGGCCGACGTAACACCCCTTCTCGAAGTCGAGCGCGTTCCGGAGGCCGAGCACGTTCGGGACGGTGCCGGCCAGCTCGTGCTCGAAGAGGGGCGTCCCGGCCTCGGTCGCGAGCGCGTCCCACGTCCGGTAGCCGAACGGCGCGGCGTTGAGACCGCGGTTGATCAGGGTGTCGAACACCTCGCCCGCGTCGGCGGCGGCGCAGACGATCTCGTACCCCTCCTCGCCGAGCGGGGCGTCCGTCGCGATCACCGTGACGCCGGCGTCGACCATCGACCCGCGGACGAAGGAGAGGGGGTCCTCTGGCGCGCCCGGTCCGCCGAGGACGGAGGCCACCTTCTCCGTCGACTTCGGGCCGTGGACGCCGAACACGCCGAACTCGTCGGAGACATCGTCGATCTCCACGTCCTGGATGAACACGTTCTCCGCCCAGTCGGCGGCGACCGACTCGGCCCGCTCCGGGGGGAGGAAGACGAGCAGTCGCTCGTCGGCGTTGTACACGTACATGTCCGTCTCGATCCCGCCCTGCGGGTCGAGCAGCAGGGCGTAGGTCCCCTCGCCGTCCGCGGTCGGGACGCGGTTCGAGACGGCGTTGTCCACGAACTCGACGCGGTCGTCGCCTCTGACGGCGAGGACGCCGTACCCCATCTCGATCACGCCGGCGACGTTGCGGACCGCCTTGCCGACGCGGACGGGCTTCCCGTAGTGGTCGACGACCTCTCGGCCGCCGCGGTCGCGGTACACGGCGCCGTGCGCGTCGTGGGTGCCGGAGACGAGCGTCATGGCCGGAGGGACGCGAGCGAGAGCCAAAAGGTCGCCGTCTCCGGCGGCTACAGTCCGAGGCGGTCGCGGATCGCGTCGACGAGCCCCGCCGACGGGTCGTCGTCCGGCGCCTCGGGGTCCGGAACGACCTTCTCGTGGGCGTACACCCGGACGTGCTCGTCCGACTCCACGGTGATGAGCGAGTCCTCCTTCAGCGCCGAGAGGGCCTCCTCGACGGCGTCGATGTCGGCGTCGACGGCCGCGCGAAGTTCGAGGACCGTCATCCCCTCGTCGCCGCGGTCGACGAGCGCGTCGAGCAGCGCGACCTCGACGTCCGGCCGGTCGCGGTATTCCGGCTTTGCGGCCATACGTGTCCCTTGTGCGGGGCGGACTTTACGTCTACCGGCGGTCGGCGAGCGGGCGGCGGCCGCGCGCTCAGCGTATGAGCCGAGAACAGGTGCCGCAGAGGTTCTCCTCTTTCACGTCGACCTCGCGGACGGTGGGCGAAAACGACATCACGCACTTGCTGTTGTCGCAGTGCTCCAAGCCGAGCGTGTGCCCGATCTCGTGGACCACCTCCTTGCGGACGCGGTCGCCGAAGACGTCGACAGCGGGTTTCGTCGAGACGCCGCCGTCCGAGGAGGTGCGGAGCCGGTGGGTGGAGATGACGGAGCCGCTGCCGTTGAGGTACGCGAGGCCGAAGACGTAGTTCCGGCGCCGGTAGTAGAGGTCCTCGGGCGTGATGCCGATGTTCTTCTCGCCGCCGCCGACCCGGGTGACCGTCTCGATGAGGTCCTCGGCGCGGTACTGGTCGCGGTCGGCGTCGAACGCGGAGTCCGGGATCGCCTGGTCGTCGTGGACCGTCACGTCACAGTCGTACACGGAACGCAGCGCAGCGGAGGCCTCCCGTTTCACTCGGGGCGTGACCTCCCCGACCGGGACGATGTCCACGAGCATGGAACCGCTTTTGACCGCCGCGGTCATAAAGGCCGCGCCGTGGGGTCACCGCCGCCGTCCGAACGGGCGCTCGTCGCCGCACTCGACCCGTACGAGCGGCTGATCGAGGTCGGCGTCGGGCGGCGTCCGGACGTCGCCCTCGCGCTCGCGGACCGGGGCCGAGCGGTCGTCGCCGTCGACGTCACTGTGAGCGAGTCGGCGCGGGAGGCGGCGACGGCGGCACAGTCGGGCGAGGGGTCGCTCCGCGTCGCCGCCGCGGACGTGACGGCGTTGGCGGCCGACGACGGACGGGCGATCCGTGACGCGATCGGCTCCGAGTCGGTCGGAGACGGGGTCGACGCCGTGTACGCGCGGAACCTGCCCGCCGAGATCCAGCGCCCGACCGTCGCGCTGGCCGAGCGGCTCGACGCCGCCTGCCTGTTCACCACGCTCGGGTTCGAGGAGCCGGTCGTCGACGTCCGGCGGCGGTCGCGGGAGGCGGGGACCGTCGTGTACGTCGCCCGGTGACGCCGCGGCCCGGCGACCGCTCCGTCGCGACGCTCGAACCGGCGGTCGGGGCGTCCCTCGAACCGGCGACGCCGGCCGCGAACCCGAACGTTCATTCCGCCCCCAGACGGCCTTGCGGTATGCAGGTCGACGCAGTGGTCCTCGACATCGACGGGGTGTTGGTGGACGTGGCGGACTCCTACCGTCGGGCGATCCTCGAGTCGGTCGACCGTGTCTGCGGCAAGCCGATCGACCGCGACGCGGTCCAGGCGTTCAAGGACGCCGGCGGCTTCAACAACGACTGGGAGCTGACCGACGCGGCCGCGCTGTTCGTGTTGGCCCGCCGGGAGGGGCTCCGGATGGACGTCGAGGAGTTCACCGACCGCGTCCGCGAGCTCGGCGGCGGCCTCGACGCCGCCAAGGAGGTCGTCGGCGACCTCCCGCGGGTCGCGCAGGCCCGCGTCCGCGATCAGTGGGATCGGGACGCGCTCCGCGAGACGTTCCAGGCGCTGTACCTCGGCGCGGAGCTGTACCGCGAGCTGGAGGGCGGCGAGCCGCCGGTCGAGACGGACGGGTACATCCACGACGAGCCGACGCTCGTCGCCCCCGAGACGATCGCCGAGCTCACCGATCGGTTCGACGTCGGCGTCCTCACCGGTCGGCCGGCGGCGGAGGCCGACATCGCCCTGGATCGCGTCGGTCTCGACGTGCCCGAGGACCGGCGGTTCACGATGGACGACTGGGAGGAGGGGAAGCCGCACCCGCGGGCGCTCGTCGAGCTCGCCGAGCGGTTCGACGCCGAGCGCGTCGCGTTCGCGGGCGACACCCTCGACGACGTGCGGACCGCGCGCAACGCCGACGAGACCGACGAGACGCGCGTGTACTACGGGATCGGCGTCCTCACCGGCGGGCTCACCGGCGACGCGGGCCGCGAGAAGTTCGCCGAGAACGGCGCCGACGCCGTCGTCGAGGACGTGAACGAACTGGTGGAGCTGGTGGAGTGACCGACGGCGCGTCGCGGCCGTACAGCGCGGGCGACCGAGCCAATCGAATTCCTTCGGTCGACGCGGTCGCGGAACTCGCCGGTACCGGAGACGCGTCGCGGCGACGGCTGACGGCGAGCCGGCCGGGGTTGACACTCTCGACGCCCGTATGCTGCCTCGACGCGAGACGCGGGCCACGGCCACCGGCACGAACCGGACCGGTTTTGACGGTTTATGACCCATCGCCCGCTAGCGCGGTCGATGAGTGACGCCAACGCGACGCGGCGGATGGAAGTCAGCGGCGAGAGCGACGGCGAATCCGCGTTCGTCGCCCGGGCCCGCGACCACGAGCTGGTGATGGACGACCCCGAGTCGACGGGCGGCGACGACGCCGGCGCGGTCTCCGGCGTCTGGACGATTCGGGCGCTGCGAAGAGACTCTCCGGTAGCGAGTGTGATATCGATGGGCCCTGCCGGATTCGAACCGGCGATCAACTCGTTATGAGCGAGTCGCTTTAACCGGACTAAGCTAAGGGCCCGTATCTGTCGATACGTCGGAGACGTTTTTTAGCGTACCGACTCGCGACGAAGCAGGTGAAAGCAGGAGGCGCCGAAGCCAGGACTCGAACCTGGGACCGCCTCGTTAACAGCGAGGCGCTCTACCAACTGAGCTACTTCGGCTCACTTCCCGGTACTCGGGTCGTTTTGATAGGGCTTTCGTTTCCGCCCGACTGCGGGGAATCCGACTGCCCGGAAGGCGCGCTACGGCCCCCGATCAGACGCACCGCCGCGGGCGCCGATCCGACCGACACGTTTTCGGCCGGACCGCGAGACCGTTCGGTATGGACGAGTTGGAGGCGGTGCTGTCGCGGGTCCGCGAGCGGGTCCTGCCGGAGCCGGCGGAGCGCGAGCGCCTGCGGGAGACCGCCGCGACGCTGACCGACCGGACCCGCGAGGCCATCGCCGACCTCCCCGTCGGCGCCGACGTGGTCCAGGTCGGGTCGACCGCGCGCGGCACGTGGGTCGCCGGCGACCGCGACATCGACCTGTTCGTCCGGTTCGACGCGGACCTCGACCGCGCCGAACTGGAGGAGTACGGCCTCGAGGTCGGCCACGCGGTCCTCCCCGACGGCCACGAGGAGTACGCCGAACACCCGTACGTGAAGGGGAGCTACGAGGGGTTCGACGTCGACCTCGTTCCCTGTCACGACGTGGAGAGCGCCGGCGAGCTGGTCTCCGCGGTCGACCGCACGCCGTTCCACGACGCCTACCTCTCCGCGCGGCTCGACGACGACCTCGCCGCGGACGTGGTGCTGGCGAAGGCGTTCCTGAAGGGGATCGGCGCGTACGGGAGCGACCTCCGCACCGAGGGGTTCTCGGGGTACCTCACGGAGCTGCTCGTGTTGGAGCTGGGCGGGTTCGTCCCGCTGGTGGAGTCGGCGCGGAGCTGGCACCCGCCGGTGGAGTTCGACCCCGAGGGGCACGCCGAGCGGACGTTCGAGGACCCGCTGGTCGTCGTCGACCCGACGGACCCGACGCGGAACGTCGCCGCGGTGCTGTCGGCGACGAACCTCGCGCGGTTCCAGCACTACGCCCGGGAGCTCCTTGCGGCCCCGAGCGGGGACCTCTTCGAGCCGGACGAGCCGGAGCCGCTGGACCCGAGCGAGGTGCGCGCGCACCTCGACCGGCGGGGGACGACGCCGGTCGCGGTCGTCTTCGACGCGCCCGACGTGGTCGACGACCAGCTGTGGCCCCAGCTCCGGCGGTCGCTGGACGGGATCGTCGGCGGGCTGAACGACCGCGGCTTCGACGTCCTCCGAGCGCGGGCCATGACCGACGCCGCGAGGGCGACAGGGGACGTTGGGCGGCACGGCGCGGAGAGGACGGCGGGACGCGACGGGTCCGACGGGGCGACCCGGGCCGCGCTGTACGCCGAGCTGGAGGTGACCGAGCGGCCGGCCGTCGAGCGCCACGACGGGCCGCCAGTCGCGGTCCGGAAGCACGCCGCGAGCTTCTACGAGTCGTACGTCGACGACGTCGACCCGGACACCTACGGCCCGTTCATCGACGGGGACCGATACGTCGTCGAGCGGGAGCGGGAGTTCGCCACCGTCCGGGAGTACTTGGAGAGCGACGCCGCGAGCGACGTGGCGCTCGGCGCGCAGGTGGAGCCGGCGTTCGACGACCGCGACGTGCTGGTCGGCGAGGCGGTCGCGACGCTCGCGCCCGCGTTCGGGCGGCCGCTCCGGGAGTTCTACGAGCCGCGGCCGTGAAGTCAGCGGGACGGGTCGTGCGGGGTAGCGACCCGGAACGCCGACGGGCGGGCGGGGATCAGCCGGCGACGCGGTCGAGGAGCCAGTAGACGGCGGCGGCGGCGGCGGCGACGATCAGCGCGAGCGCCGAGAGGAGCCCGGCGGCGGCGGGGAAGGACAGCCAGAACGCGGCGTAGAAGGCGAGCGCGAACGCGAACAGGCCGACGACCAGCAGTCCGCGGGAGGGGTTCTGCGCGGCGGCGACGAAGGCGCGCTGGGCGATCGAGAGGTCGCCGAACTCGGGGACGTCTTCGGGGTCCACGGCGTCGGAGAACGGCCCAGAGTCGGCCGGGTCTGTCGACTCGCCGTCGACGGAGCGGTCGGTGTCGGTCACGGACGCGGGTACGGGCCGAGGGATCCTGTACCTATCGCTTGCGGGCGGACGCCGGGCGTCGACGCCCGTCAGAGGAGCCGCCCGGCGAGGAGCGAGCCGAGGAGAAACGCGGCCAGCGCGGCCGCGAGGTTCGACCCCGCGACGGCCGCGGCGGCGCGGGCCCCCGTCTCGCTCGCGGTCCGGACCGTCCCGACGGCGAACGAGGAGAACGTCGTGAACGCGCCGCAGAAGCCGACGCCGAGGAGCAGCGCCGCCGTCGACCCGACCGGGGCGGCAGAGACGGCTCCGAGCGCGAAGCTCCCGAGCGCGTTGACGAGGAGAACCGATTGGCGCCCCTCGACGCGGAGTCCGACCGCGTGCCGGGACGCGGCGCCGAGCGCGCCGCCGACGCCGACGAGCGCCGTCGCGAGGAGCGACGCGACGGTCATCGGCCGTCTCGACCCCCCACGGCGATCCCGAGCGCGGCCGCGGCGAAGCCGGTCGCGTAGCTGGCGGCGACGTACCACGCGCCGGCAGGCGTCCCGAGCGCGACCGCGTCGGCGACGAACGTGCTGTACGTCGTGAACGACGACAGCGCGCCGGTTCCGACGAACAGCCTGACTCGGTCGCTCGACGCGCGGGTCAGGAGGAGCCCGAGCGCGAACGATCCGGCGACGTTCGCGACAAGCGTTCCCGCGCCGGTCGGAGCGCCGCCGCCCGCGGCGGCGGTGGCCGCAGCGACGGCCTCGCCCGCGCCGAGGTCGACCGCGTGCCTGGCGACCGCGCCGAGGAAGCCGCCGGCCGCGACGAGCAGGAATCCGTACGGCATCCGTTCCATGAGCGTCGGTGTGTCCGCGGGGGCTTGTGCGTTCCGAGCCGCCTCGGCGCTACTCGGCGTCCGACGGCCGGCTGGCGCGGGGGCTCTCTCCCCCGTGCGGCGTGCGCCGTTCGCGGATCCGGACCGTGTGGGCCGTCTCCGTCGCGTCGTCGACGACGAGCGCCTCGCCGACGCCCTCGGGGAGCCGCGCGGCGAGGTCGCCGGCGAGGTACGTCGCTTCCGCCTCGGCGAGCCGGTCGACGTCGCGCGCGGCCGTGAGCCGGTGGGAGACGAGGAGGTCGGACTGGGAGACGGCGACGCTCGGCAGCGCGGCCGGCCGCTGGGTCGCACAGACCAGCGAGACGCCGGGCGCGCGGCCCCGCGTGAGGAGCGTCCGGAGCGCGGGCTCGGCGACCCCGTCGAAGAACGCGTGCGCCTCGTCGACGAGCAGCCACGGCAGCCGTCGGAGGCGCCCGTCGATCCGTGCGTCGTAGAGGCCGCGAGCGACCGCGCGAACGGCGGCCGCCGCGGCGGCGTCGGGCACGCCGGCGAGGTCGAGGACGGCGGGGTCGCCGTCGGCCGCGAGCGACGCGACCGGCGGCGCGTCGGCGTCGAATATTCCCCAGGAGGCCGCCAGCCGGAGGTGGTTCGCGGCGGCGCGGCGCGTCTCCGCCGGCGCGTCCGCGGCGGCGACCGCGTCCCGGAGCGCCGCGAGCGAGGGCGAGGCGCCGCCGTCGACCCCGTCGGCGACGACGCGCCAGACGAGGCTTCCCGGCCCGCTCTCGGGGTCGAGACCGAGTAAGTCCGGCCACGTCGACGGCGGTATCGAGCCCGGGCGGACCGCGGGGTCGACGACCTGTCCCCCGGCCGCTTCGAGGCCCCCGAAGACGCCCATCGGGTCGACGACGACCGGCGCGACGCCGTCGGCGGCGGCGAGCTCCTCCGCGAGGACGCCGAGCGTGTACGACTTCCCGGTTCCGCGCTTCCCGAAGACGACGCCCGCGTGCGGGCGGTCGAGGTCGACCCCGACGGGTGCGCCCGCGCTCCCGTCGCGAGCGAGGAAGGATCCGATCCGGGCGGTGTGGGACGGGAGGTCGCCGTCACGATCGATCGCGTCGCCGCAGTCGGAGTCGCGGTCGCTCGCGTCGCCGAGGTCGCGGCCGGGGTTGCTCGCGTCGTCGCCGTCGGGCTCCGGGCCGTCGCGGCCGAGTACGTACACGCGGACGGCTGGCCTCGGTATGAGATAAAAACGGTCGGGCGGCCGACCTTTTATACCGGATGCCGCGGCCAGCGGGGCGTATGTCCGATCGAACACACGACTCGCGCACCGCGAACCGCCGGACGTTCAGCACCGACACCCGCGCGATCGAGGGGCTCCCGGTCCGCCTCGTCATCGCGCTCGTCGTCGGCGTCGCCAGCCTCAGCGTGATGATGGGGATGATCGGCGACATCGACGGGTTGGCCGCGACGGAGCTCGACGCGCAGCCGCAGCCGGAGGTGACCACGCCCGGGGAGCAGTCGATCGACGTCGCGGTCGTCGACCCGGACGGCTCCCGCGTCGCCGACGCGACGGTGATCGTCCGCGGCGGCTCCGCGCGGATCGACGGCGTCGTCACCGCGGAGACGAACGGCGAGGGGATCGCGACCGTCGACGTCGACCCCGAGTTGGGGCCGAACCAGGCCGACGGGACGCTCACCATCGACGTCAAGCCGCCGGCGGAGGGCGACTACGTCGACGAGCGGGGGAACACCGAGGTGCTCGTCGTCGAGGAGTGACGCCGCGGCGGCGCGCTGCGAGAGGCGGTCAGAGCTGATCGTCCCAGTCGATCCAGTCCTGCTCCCAGCCGTGTCGGCGCTGCCGGCCGCGCTCGGCGCGCTCGGCGTCCTCGCGGCGGGTCCGGTTGCGTACCGTTCCCGGCTGTTCGCCGTCGACGAGCATCGGCTGGAGCCGTGCCGGGCCGTGGGTCGCGACCGTCTCGAACCCCGGCGGCGCCGGGTCGTCCCCGTCCTCGGGGGCGGTCGACGGCTCGATCGCCGCGACGGTCTGGACGCCCGCGCCGCGCGGGTATACGATCCGGCCCCCGGACGCCAGCTGTTCGCGGAGGGGTCGCGGCGGCTCGACCACGGCGGCTTCGAGGAGGATCCGGTCGTAGGGCGCGTAGGCGGGGAGCCCGTCGGCGCCGTCCGCGCGGTCGACGAGGACGGCGCCGTAGCCGGCCGCGTCGAGGTTCGACCGCGCGGCGTGGACGGCGGCGCGGTCGATGTCGACCGCGTGGACGCGCCGCGCGCCGGCGATCGCCGCGAGCAGCGCGACCGAGTAGCCGATCCCCGCGCCGACGACGAGGACCGAGTCGCCCTCGTCGGCGTCGAGCGCGGTGAGCAGTCGGACCAGCGTCGCGAGCGAGAGCGAGTGAGGGTCGTCGCCGTCGACGGCGCCCCCGCGGGGCGAGTCGTCGACGAAGGGGTCGCGGGGGACGCGCTGAAGGGCGGTCAGCACGGGCGGCTCGATCGGCTCGCCGATCTGGTGTTCGAGCCCCTCGATCATGTCCGCCCGGAGCGACGCGTCGTCCATGCGCCGTCTCGGGACTCGGTCCTCTAAAACTGTGCGTTCGGCCGCCCGCCTACCGCATCGGGACGAACCGCACGCCGCCGTGGTCCTCGCGGTCGATCCCGTCCTCGCGGGGGGTGAGCCGGACGAGCCGCTGGCGACCGCGCTCGCTGACGGGCGCGACGACGCGGCCGTCCGTCTGGACGCGGTCGACGACG
The DNA here is from genome assembly GCF_005435115.1 of Halorubrum sp. ARQ200. NCBI lineage: Archaea > Methanobacteriati > Methanobacteriota > Halobacteria > Halobacteriales > Haloferacaceae > Halorubrum > Halorubrum sp. ARQ200. The sequence goes on from NZ_SGTZ01000020.1 coordinate 42,236, forward strand.
GCGTCCGGGACCGCCTCCGGCGCCGCGCAGGTGAGGTACGCGGCGTCGAACGGGGCCGCGTCGGCGAAGGCCTCGCGCCCGTCGCCGGCCGACACGGTCACCTCGTACCCGAGGCGGTCGAGGCGGTCGCGGGCGGCGGCCGCCAGCTCCGGGACGCGCTCGGCCGAGAAGACGTTCCCCGGGCCGACGACCTCGGCGACGACCGCGGCGTGGTAGCCGCAGCCGGTCCCCACCTCGAAGACGCGGTCGCCGCGCTCGACATCGAGCAGGTCGGTCATCATCGCGACCATGTGCGGCGCGCTGACCGTCTGCCCGTGACCGATCGGGAGCGGTCGGTCGGCGTACGCCGACCCGCGCACCGACTCCGGAACGAACTCGTGTCGCGGGACGGCGCCGATCGCCGACAGCGTCCGCTCGCTCGCGTCGAGGCGGTCGCGGAGCGCGTTCACCAGGTCGCGCCTGGCGGCCGCGTGGTCGGCGTCGTTCATACGGAGAGTTACCACGGGGTCCGTGGAGAAAGCATCGGCCGGAAAGAGCGGGGGTCGGCTCGACCGCGACGCATCGAGTCGTTCGGTTCGCGTCGAGCACGGGTCGGTTCGCGTCGAGCACGGGTCAGTTCGCGTCGAGCACGGGTCAGTTCACGTCGATCCGGTGGCCCTCGTCCGCGTCGACGGCGTCGAGCGGGACCGTCACCGTGAGCACGCCGTGGCGGTACGTCGCGGTCGCGTCCTCGAGGACCGCGGTCGCGGGGAGTTCGATCGTCCGAGTGACGGACTCGTGACGGCGCTCGCGGCGGAGGTAGCGTCGGTCCCCGTCCTCGCGTTCCGTGTCGCGCTCGCCGGAGATAGTCAGCCGATCGCCGCTGGCGCGAACGTCGATCTCCTCGCGGTCGAAGCCCGGGAGGTCGGCCATCACGACGAACTCGTCGTCGTACTCGGCGACGTCGATGTCGGCGGCGCGGAGGTCGCGGCCCCAGGTCCGCCCGCCGGCGAAGGGCGTGCGGCCGAGGAACTGCTCGATCTCGTCGAAGGGATTCGTCGTGTTCATAAAGACAGAAAGGCGCCGTGAGATATTAAACACAGAGTGAGGCGTGCTATCCCACGACCGCGCCGGCGTCTCGGTTAGCGGCGGCGGCGCGCTCGCGCTCAGTTGACGTCGATCGTGTGCCCGCGGTCGTCGTCGGGCGAGCGCTTGGGGAGCGTGACGGTGAGCACGCCGGCGTCGAAGGCGGCCGTCGCCGCGTCGGCCTCGACCGGTTCGGGGACCGGGACGCGGCGCGAGACGGACCGGAGGCGGCGCTCGCGCCGGTGGTAGCGGACCTCGTCGCCCTCGTCCGCGTCGTCCGCGTCGTCGCCCTCGGCGGCGAACTCGGCGGACTCCTCCCGGGAGCCGGCGATCACGAGCGCGTCGTCGCGCAGCTCGACGTCCACGTCGTCGGCGTCGAACCCGGGGAGGTCGGCGACGACGGTGATCGACTCGTCGTCCTCGATCACGTCGACGTCCACCTCGCGGGCCCCGGGGAACCGCGGGACCTCGGGCCCGGCCCCCTCCAGCGTGCCGCCGAGTTCCTCGAACTCGCGGCCCATCCGTTCGAGCAGGTCCTCGATCTCGTCGAAGGGATCGCGTCGTGTCATACGGGTCAGGATTCGAGGCGGAGCGCCTTGAACGTACTGGCGGCGGGACCGGCCCCGGGCGACAGACACTATCTGCTGGCGCCCCTGGCGATCGTATGCGCCTGTTCTGGCACCGAGGCGACGCGCGGACGCGGGACAACGCCGGCCTCGCGGCGGCGGCCCGCGAAGGAACGGTCGTTCCCGTCTTCGTGTACGACGCGGACCTGCTCGCGACGGTCGGCGCGCGTCAGCGCGCCTTCTTCCTACGGCACGTGAAGCGCTTAGAGGAGCGGTATCGAGAACTCGGGAGCGACCTCGTCGTCCGCGCGGGCGACCCGGACGATGTCCTCGTCGACCTCGCCGACGAGCACGACGCCGAGGCGGTCGTCTACAACGAGCACTACCGGCCGGCCCGCCGGAACCGACAGCGCGCGGTCGAGGACGCGCTCGCCGGCGCGGGCGTCGCGACGGACTCCCGGACGGACCTCGTGTTGGTCGACCCCGGGCGGCTGGAGGAGCGGTACCCGAACCACAGCCAGTTCCACGGCGACTGGGAGGCCGTGCCGAAGCGCGGGCCGTACGCGGAGCCCGACCCGGACGCGCTGGCCGACGTGCGCGACGGGAAGACGGTCCCCGAGCCCGACGCCGACATCGACCTCCCGGGCGCCGGGTACGAGGCCGCGCGCGAGCGGTTCGACGAGTTCCTCGACTACGGGATCACCTCCTACAACGACACCCGCGACGACCTCTCGCGGGCGGTCGAGGCGCCGACGCACGCGGTCTCCAGGATGTCGCCGTACCTCGCGACGGGGGCGATCGGGATCCGCGAGGTGTGGGCGGGCGCGAGCGACGTCTACGACGCCGTGACGGGCGGCGAGCGCCGCAACGTCGACAAGTACCGCTACGAGCTGTCGTGGCGCGAGCAGATGTACCACCTGCTGTACTACACCCCCGACCTCGCCGTCTCGAACTACAAGTCGTTCCCCAACGAGGTCGCGTGGCGGGAGTCGGACGCGGACTTCGAGGCGTGGACCCGCGGCGAGACCGGCTACCCGCTCGTCGACGCCGGGATGCGACAGCTGAACGAGGAGGGGTACGTCCACAACCGCCCGCGGCAGGTGGTCGCGAGCTTCCTGACGAAGCACCTCCTGATCGACTGGCGGCGCGGGGCGCGCTACTTCACGAAGCAGCTGATCGACCACGACTACGCCTCGAACCACGGCGCCTGGCAGTGGACCGCCTCCACCGGCACCGACTCCGTCGACGTGCGCATCTTCGACCCGGTGAGCCAGATGTCGAAGTACGACGACGGCGCCCGATACGTGAAGGCGTACGTCCCTGAGCTGTCGGACGTGCCGGCCGGGAAGGTCGTCGACTGGCCGACCCTCTCGCGGGCGGAGCGCGAGGAACTGGCGCCCGACTACCCGCACCCGATCGTCGACCGGAACGAGGGGTACGAGCGGGCCCAGCGCGTCTTCAAGGAGGCGCTCGGGAAGCGATAGGTGCGGCCGGGGCGGAAACGGCGTTCCGTATCCGAGTTCTTTTCACGGGAACCGGCGAACACCGCGCCCATGTCCCCCGTCACGGTCGACGACGTCGAGGCCGCGGCCGAGCGGCTCGCCGGCACCGACATCGCCCAGCGCACGCCCGTCGAGCGGAGCCGGTCGCTGAGCGAGCGGTGCGGGGCCGACGTGCGGCTGAAGATGGAGCACCTCCAGCGCACCGGCTCGTTCAAGACGCGCGGCGCGTACAACGCGATCTCGCGGGCGGTCGACGGCTCCGGCGAGGGGGCCGACGAGCCCGCGGTCGAGCGCGTCGTGGCCGCGAGCGCGGGCAACCACGCGCAGGGGGTGGCGCTGGCGGCGTCCGACGCCGGGATCGACGCGACGATCGTGATGCCGGAGTCGGCGCCGGCGGCGAAGATCGAGGCCACCCGCGCGTACGGCGCCGAGGTCGTCCTCCGCGGGAGCGCGTTCCCCGAGGCGATGGCCCACGCCCAGACGCTGACCGACGACCCCGGGACGCGGTTCGTCCACGCCTTCGACGACCCGGACGTGGTCGCCGGCCAGGGGACGCTCGGCTTAGAGGTGCTCGACCAGGTGCCCGCCGCCGACACCGTCCTCGTCCCGGTCGGCGGCGGCGGGCTCGCGGGCGGCGTCGCGACCGCGGTGAAGGCGCGCTCGCCCGAGACGCGCGTGATCGGCGTTCAGACCGAGGGCGCGTCGACCCTCTCGGAGAGCCTCGCGGCCGGCGAACTCGTCACGCGCGACGAGCCGGACACCATCGCGGACGGCATCGCGACCGGCGGGCTGAGCGACCTCACCCTCGGCCTGCTGGACGAGCACCTCGACGGCGCCCTCGTCGTGAGCGACGACGACGTGGCGAGCGCGATCCTCCTGCTCTTGGAGCGCGCGAAACAGCTGGTGGAGGGCGCGGGCGCGACGGCCGCGGCCGCCCTGTTGAACGACGACGCGGTCGACGAGCTCGACCTCGCCGGCGAGACCGTCGTCCCGCTGCTCTGCGGCGGTAACATCGACGTGACGACGCTGAAGGAGGTGGTGACCCACGCGCTCGTCGACCGCGACCAGCTGATCGAGCTCTCCGTCCGCATCGACGACACGCCCGGGACGATGGGGGAGATAGCGACCCTGATCGGCGGCGAGCGCGCCAACATCCGGACGGTGCGCCACGAGCGCAGCCGCCCGGACCTGCCGGTGGGCGACGCCGACCTCGTGTTCGAGGTGGAGACGAACGGGCCCGCCCACGTCGACCGCGTCCTGACGGCGGTGCGCGAGGCGGGCTACGAGGTCGAGTGGACGACGCGCGAGGCGTGAGAAGCGAGGTCGGGTGTTTATAAACTGGACTGCGGTGGCGCGCGCCTCCGAGCGGCCGCCCCCGGCGGCCGCGAGGAGCGCGTGCGAGGGAGTCGGCCGACCGGAGCGAAGCGGAGGGAAGCCGACGAGGTTGGGGAGGTAAGAGGCGCGGTTGCGGTGCGGGGTGGGACTCGAAGGGGCGGCCGGGAGGCGGGCGCGGGCGACGCAAGCACCGCAGGGAGCGAACGGAGTGAGCGACCGAGGAGCACAGCGAGCGCGCGCCCGCCTCCCGGCCGGGGCTTCGGCGGTGTTCGCCTCGGCGACCATGTACCGCCGAACGACCGGAACTTTGGCGGCGTCTGTCGCCGATTCGTCCGCGTCTCGCTCGATCCGACGATTTGAAACGCTCACCTCGGCAACCACGTCGTAATGAGTCTCGTCGTTACCGACACCCTGGAAGGCGAGCGCGTCGAGTTCACGGCCGACGGCGACGTCACGCTGTACGTCTGCGGCCTGACGGTGTCGGACGACCCGCACCTCGGCCACGCCCGCCTGTGGTTCCACGCCGACGTGCTCCACCGGTGGCTCGAACACGAGGGGTACGACGTGCGCCACGTCGAGAACGTCACCGACGTCAACGAGAAGATCACCGCCCGCGTCGGCGAGCGCGACGAGTGGGCCGCCGAACGCGACGTGGCCGAGACGTTCACCGCGAGCGTCTTCGACGCGATGCGCGGGCTGAACCTCTTGCGCGCGGAGGTGTACCCCCGCGTCACCGAGCACGTCCCGGAGATAATCGACCTCGTCGAGACCCTGATACAGAAGGGGTACGCCTACGAGTCGAACGGCTCCGTCTACTTCGACGTGACGCGCTTCGACGGGTACGGGAAGCTCTCGAACCAGGACCTCGACGCGCTCGAAGCGCAGGGCGAACCGGACGAGCGCTCGGAGAAGCGCAACCCCGCGGACTTCGCGCTGTGGAAGGCCGACGGCGTCAGCGAGACCGCGGCGCGGGAGCACGCCAAACACGACCACGGCGCCGAGACGCCCGACGGCGAGACGTGGGACTCCCCGTGGGGCGAGGGGCGCCCGGGGTGGCACGTCGAGTGCTCGGCGATGTCGACGACGCACCTCGGCGACACGCTCGACGTCCACATGGGCGGGCGCGACCTCGTCTTCCCGCATCACGAGAACGAGATCGCGCAGTCGGAGGCGGCCACCGGCGAGGCGTTCGCGCGCCACTGGCTCCACGTCGGCCTCCTGGAGATGGACGGCGAGAAGATGTCCTCCTCCATCGGCAACTTCTGGACCGTCCCGGACGCCCTCGAGGAGCTCGGCGTCAACGTGGTCCGGACCTTCTACGCCGGCGCGGCCTACCGCTCCGAGCAGGCGCTCACCGAGGAGACGATCGCCGAGGCCGAGGAGCGCTGGGAGCGCCTCTCGCGCACCTACGACCGCGCCGTCGAGGCGCTCGACTCGACCGACTCCCGCGCGAAGGCCGCGGACGACGACCTCCGCGAGGCGGTCGCGACCGCGCGAGAGGGGTTCGCGGCCGCGATGAACGACGACCTCAACCTCCGGGAGGCGACCGCGGCGCTCCTCGATCTCACCGACGCGGTGAACCGCCACGTCGACGGGGTCGACGAGGCCGAGGACGCCTACGATTACCGCGGCCTCCGCGAGGCCGTGGCGGCGTTCGAGGACCTCGGCGGCGACGTGCTCGGGCTCCAGTTCGAGACGGAGAGCGGCGGCGACGTGGAGCTGGCGGGCGAGCTGGTCGAGCTCGTGCTCGACGTGCGCGAGGCCGAGCGCGAGGCTGGCAACTACGAGCGTGCGGACGAACTACGGGACGCCCTCCGCGAGGTCGGCGTCGAGATAGAGGACGGGCCGGACGGCGCGACGTACCGGTTCGAGTAGCGGGCGGAGCGGCGCTCGCTCGGACAGGGCAGTCAGTCCCAGGTCACGTAGACGAGGAACGCGATGCCGACGAACTCGAGGACCTGGAGGTACATCATCGCGCGGACCGCGGGCGTCGACATCTGCGGCGGGTTCAGGTAGTAGAACAGCGCCAGCGCGTTCTCCGCCAAGAGGAAGGCGGCGAACACCGCCGACCCGAGCGTGTGCTTCGACCGCACCTCGAGGTAGCTGCGCCCCCAGATGCCGAGGAGGACGAGCAACAGCAGGATGTTGACCCCCGCGGCGACTCGCGCCACGTCGAGCGTCAGGGTCATTCCGCGTCGCCTCCGATTCCACGATCAGTCGCCGCGTTCCAGGTTCGGGTCATGCTCACTCCAGTTGGTCGATGATGGATTCGACGGTCTCCCAGTTGTCTCGGGTGCGCTCGGTCGGTAGGTACACCGCGCCGTAGGTCTGTTCCGTGCTCTCGACCACGTCGTTCTCTTCGAGCACGTCGAGGTGGTGTCGCACGGTCTTGTACGCCAGGTCGAGGTCCTCTGCGAGCTGGTTTGCGTTCCGCGGGCGCTCGTCGAGCGCGCGGAGCAGGCGGGCCCGGTTGGGACCCCCTCGCGTTCCGGCCAGCACCTGCCAGAGAACCGGCTCCATCGACAGTACCGATCGGCGGAGCGGCCTATAAACGCGTGGATACCAGCACCGCGAGGGCGGAGGACGGGAGCGTCGGCGGGGACCATCTGGCGGCTCGGGGCCGCTACGGTTGTAACACGCCGTCGATGACGTGGATGATGCCGTTCGAGGCCTCGATGTCCGTGTCGACGATATCGGCTTGGTCGCCGTTGAGATCGGTCCCGTCGACGTCGACCTTCGCGCCGTTCAGCGTCGGCACCTGGCTCGCGTTGACGATCGAGTTCGCCTTCCGGCGGCCCGGCACGACGTGGTAGGTGAGCACGTCGCCGAGCCCGTCGACGTCGCCGACGTTGTCGACCGTGATTCCGGCGGCGTTGAACGCCTCGTCCGTCGGGGCGAACGCCGTGAGCTGTCTGTTCCCGCTCAGCGTGTCGACGAGCCCGGCCTCCTGGACCGCGGCGACGAACACGTCGAACCCGTCGGCCGCGACGGCCACGTCGACGATCGTTTCCCCCTCGCTCGGCGGCTTGGCGGCGGCCGCTCCGACGCCGCCGACCAGCGTCGCCGTTCCCGCGCCGAGGCCCTTCAGTACCGTCCGTCTGTTCGCGTTCATGGGAGACACCCGGCCGGGAGAACGTTTCAGTATGTATTCAATAATTTGGAGAAAGTAACCCGCATCCGGCACGAAAGCGACCCGAATCTTCGACAGTATTGCCGGTAGGGGGCGGCGACCGGACC
>NZ_SGTZ01000021.1:0-19856 GCF_005435115.1 Halorubrum sp. ARQ200
CCTTTTGGCCGGTGGCGCCGAACCCCACCCCGTGTCAGAGTCGCCGCACCTGCGGTTCTTCCCGTACGAGGAGCCCTACCCGAACCAGCGCGAGGCGATGGACAGGGTCGCCAACGCGTTAGACCGGGGGCAGGACGTGCTGTTCGAGGGGGCGCCCGGGACGGGCAAGACGCTCTCCGCGCTCGTGCCCGCCTTGGAACACGCCCGCGAGCACGACCGCACGGTCGTCATCACGACCAACGTCCACCAGCAGATGCGGCAGTTCGTCGAGGACGCCCGCGCCATCACCCGCGAGGAGCCGATCCGCGCCGTCGTCTTCAAGGGGAAGTCGTCGATGTGCCACATCGACGTCGACTATCAGGAGTGTCAGACCCTCCGGGACACCACCCGCGAGATGGTCGAGACGGAGTCGGAGGTCCGCGAACTGGAGTCGCGACAGCGCGAGCTGTTAGCCGAGAGCCGCGAGGGCGACGCGAGCGCCGCGGAGGCCCGCGAGGCGATCATGGACGAGCTCGACGAGCTGGAGGGCGAGCTCGACGAGTACGAGGCCGCGAACGTCTGCGAACACTACCGGAACAACCTCACCCGCGACACCGACGAGTTCTTCGGCTGGCTGTTCGAGGACGTCCGGACCCCCGAAGACGTGTACGCGTACGCCGACGAGCGCGAGCTGTGCGGCTACGAGCTGCTGAAGGAGGGGATGGAGGGCGTCGACCTCGTCGTCTGTAACTACCACCACCTGCTCGACCCGAACATCCGCGAGCAGTTCTTCCGCTGGATCGACCGCGACCCGAGCGAGATAATCACCGTCTTCGACGAGGCGCACAACATCGAGGACGCCGCGCGCGACCACGCCACCCGGACGCTGACCGAGAACACCTTAGACGCCGCGCTCGACGAGCTGGCCGACAGCGACGACTCCCGCGCCGAGCCCGCGGAGAACGTCCTCCGCGCCTTCCGCGACGCCCTCGTCGAGACCTACGAGGACGGGCTCGGGTTCGGCGGGGTCGACGAGAACTGGGAGGACGTCTCCATCGCCAACGACGACCGCCGCGACGACCTCACGCTGGCGTTCCTCCGCAACTACGAGGGGCGGGGGATCGACGCCGAGGCCGAGCTCGCCGTCCAGCTCGGGCAGGCGATAGACGAGGAGTACGAGCGCCGCTACCGCGACGGCGAGGCGACGACCCGCTCGGAGTCGCAGACGCTCGCGGCCGCCCGGTTCGTCGCGACGTGGATGGACGAGGGGGCCGAGTTCGGCCAGTATCCGGTTGTCTCCGTCCGGCGCGACGCGGGCACCGACGAGGTGTACGGGCGGGCGGAGCTGTACACCTGTATCCCGCGGAGCGTCACCGGCGAGCTGTTCGACGAGGTGGCCGCCTCGGTCCTGATGAGCGCGACGCTGCGCCCGTTCGACGTGACCGAGGACGTGCTGGGGCTGGAGGACGCCGCGTCGATGGCCTACGAGATGGGCTATCCCGAGGCGAACCGCCGGACGTTCGCCGCCGACGTGCCGCCGCTTTTCGCCTCGGACCGCAACGACCCGGAGACCCAAGAGGCGGTGTCGTCGCTGCTCCGCGACGCGATCCGATTCACGCCGGGCAACACGCTCGCCTTCTTCCCCTCGTACGCGGAGGCCGAGCGCTACCACGAGCGGCTCACCGGCCCGGGCGGGGCGGCGTCCGGCGGCGTCGCCGAGGGCTCCGGCAAGGCGGGCGCGGCCGACCTCGGAACCGTCTACCTCGACGGCCCGGGCGTGGACGAGGAGCGGCTCCGCAGCGAGTTCGTCGAGAGCGACGGCGCCGCGCTGTTCACGTCGCTGTGGGGGACGCTCGGCGAGGGGGTGAGCTTCGACGGCGACGACGCACGCACGGTCGTCGTCGTGGGCGTCCCGTACCCGCACCTCTCGGACCGCACCCAGGCCGTTCAGGACGCCTACGACCGGGCGTTCGCGGACCGCGACCGCGCCCGCGACCCGGGGTGGACCTACGCGGTCGAGATCCCGACGATCCGCAAGACGCGGCAGGCGCTCGGGCGCGTGATCCGCGGGCCCGACGACTTCGGGGTTCGAATCCTCGCGGACCGCCGCTACACGACCGCCGACATGGGGAAGTACTCGGTTCGGTCCGCGTTCCCGCCCGAGGAGCGCGAGGAGCTGCTCGACGTCGACCCGACGAAGCTGAAGTTCGCGATGCTGAACTTCTACCAGGACCACGACGCCTACGACGGCCAGCCGCCGTCGCCGTGAGGCGGTCGCGGGCGGGGTCCGCCGCCGCGCCGCGGTCGTTCGCGAGGACCGCCGGCGACCCTACCCCGGCATCGACGCGATCAGGATCGAGGCCACGAGCAGGAGCCCGCTGAGCAGCGTCGTGACCACGCCGTGGATCAGCGTCATCGCGAGCACCGTCCGCCGCGGCTGCTCGTAGCTCCACCAGAACATCGTCCCGTCGACGAGGAGCGCCGCGAGGAGGATGAGCGCCCCGGAGAGTTCGAACGCGTTCCCGACGACGCTGATCACGGCGGGCAGGGGCCCGACGTAGAGGGCGCGCCGGGGGTCGACGTCGCCGAGGACGTTCCGGGCCGCGATGTGCGCGGTCACGGAGAGGAACAGCGCCAACAGGACGGTCGTCCCGAGCACGGAGACCGGCGTCACCGTCTGTAAGAGCATGGTCGGTCTACGGGGCGACGACTAAAAGTGGTCGCGGAACGCGGCCGCGTCGGTCCCGCTCCCGTCGCGGGGTCGCGGCGTCACCCCAGCAGTCCGAGCCCGTTCAGCTCCTCGACGATCACGTCGACGGCGGCGGCCGCGTCGTCGGCGCTGGTGCCGCCGGTGACGACGACCTTGCCGCTGCCGAACAGCAGCGCGACGACCTCCGGCTCGTCGAGGCGGTAGACGAGCCCGGGGAACTGCTCCGGCTCGTACTCGATGTGCTCCAAGCCGAGGCCGATCGCGATCGCGTTCAGGTTCAGGCTCTCGCCGAGGTCGGCCGAGGTGACGATGTTCTGGACCGTTATGTCCGGGTCCTCGATCGGGATCTGGAGCGCGCGGAGCTCCCCGAACACGGTGTCGAGGCTCTCGTGGACCGCCTCGATCGAGTTCGCCCCCGTACAGACGATCTTCCCCGACCGGAAGATCAGCGCGGCCGATTTCGGGTCCGTGGTCCGGTAGACGAGCCCGGGGAACTGCTCTGGGTCGTAGTCGGCGCCCTCGAGGTCCATCGCGACGCTCTGGAGATCGAGCTCCTGTCCGATCCCCGTGGAGGCAACGACGTTCTCTACGGTGATCGTCTCCTTCGGGTCGGCCGTCATCACCTCGATTCTCGCCCGAACGCACTTAAATGGTGGCCGGCCGGAACCGCCACGCTATTGCCGCCGCCGCGCGGAGCCGTCGGCGTGTACTGGCTCGAACTCGCCGGCGAGACGGACGCCTTCGCGGCCCGCGAGGCCGCGACCGCCGCGACCGGCGTCGACCTCCTCGCGCCGGGAGTCGCGCGCACCGGCGGGATCGATCCCGATCACGCCGGCCGGCTCGCGTACACTCGCGCCGCGCACGAGGCGATCGCGCGGACGGACGCCGACGTCGACGCCGCGGCCGCCGCGCTTCGGGCCGCGCCGCTCGACCGATCCGGGAGCGTGGCGGTTCGCGCCCGCGACGTCCGGGCCACCTCCGGCGTCTCGACGGGGGCGGCCGAGCGCGCGCTCGGCGGCGTCCTCGTCGACCGCGGGTTCGAGGTCGACCTCGACGACCCGGACCACGTCCTCCGCGCGCTGTTCGCGGCCGGCCCGCGCGCCGAGCACGACGCGGTGGCCGGCGCGGACGGCGGCGACGCGGACCTGTGCGCCCTCGGCTGGGTCGCGGTCGAGGCGGCCCGCGACTTCGCGCCGGACCCCACCGACCGCCCCTTCTTCCAGCCGGGGAGCATGGCCCCGGCCGACGCCCGCGCCTACGCCAACCTCGCGGGCGCGGCCCCGGGCCGGACCCTCCTCGACCCGATGTGCGGCACCGGCGGCCTCCCGCTGGAGGCCGGCCTCGTCGGCGCCGACGCCGTCGCCTGCGACGCGCAGGCGAAGATGGTCCGCGGCGCGCGGCGGAACCTCCGCGAGTACCTGGGCGACGCCGGCGGCGAGGGGTCCCCCGACTGGCACGTCGCGCGCGGCGACGCGACCGCGCTCCCCCTCCCCGACGACGCCGTCGACGGCGTCGCGTTCGACGCCCCGTACGGCCGGCAGTCGAAGATCGCTCGCCACGAACTGGCGGACCTCGTCGGGGGCGCGCTCGACGAGGCCGCCCGGGTCGCGCCGCGCGCGGTGCTGGTCGCGGACCGCGACTGGCGCGCCCCCGCCCGCGCCGCCGGCTGGACGGTCGACGCGGCGTTCGAGCGCCGGGTCCACCGCTCGCTGACGCGGCACGTGCTGGTGCTGCGCCGCGGCGACGCGAGGTGATCGGCGGCGAGCGCGGCGGGGATCCCGCCGGACCGAGAGTGAACGACCGATCGGCGGAATCGATTCTCTCCGGGGCTCGCGCGACAAGTTTCAGTTTCGCCCCGGCGCCGGGCAACGGTTAAGTGCGCGGCCTCTCGTGGTACTCGCATGACCGGGGACGCCGGGGACATGCTCTCGTGGGACGAGTCCGTGTTCCGCGACGAGTCGGTGTTCGAGATCGACCACGTCCCCGAGACGTTCCGCCACCGGGAGAGCCAGCTGGAGAACCTGAAGTACGCGCTCCGCCCCGCGGTCCGCGGCTCCCGCCCCCTCAACACGATGGTCCGCGGCCCGCCCGGGACCGGCAAGACCACCGCGGTCCAGAAGCTGTTCGGCGAGCTCGGCGCCCGTACCGAGGTGCGCACGGTCCGCGTCAACTGCCAGGTCGACTCCACGCGCTACGCGGTGTTCTCCCGGCTGTTCGAAGGGATATTCGAGTACGAGCCCCCCTCCTCGGGAATCTCGTTCAAGAAGCTGTTCGGACAGATCACGGACCGGCTCGTCGAGGAGGACGAGGTCCTCGTCGTCGCCTTAGACGACGTGAACTACCTGTTCTACGAGAACGAAGCCTCCGACACCCTCTACTCGCTCCTGCGGGCCCACGAGGCGCACTCCGGCGCGAAGATCGGCGTCATCGTCGTCTCCTCCGACCTCGGGCTCGACGTGATCGACGACCTCGACACCCGGGTCCAGTCCGTCTTCCGCCCCGAGGAGGTGTACTTCCCGGTCTACGACGCGACCGAGATCTACGACATCCTCGCGGAGCGCGCCAAGCGCGGCTTCCACGAGGGGGTCATCGGCGACGCCGAACTGGAGCGCGTCGCGGACCTCACCGCCGAGAGCGGCGACCTCCGTGTCGGGATCGACCTCCTGCGCCGGGCGGGACTCAACGCCGAGATGCGCGCCTCGAAGACGGTCTCGGAGGCGGACGTCGAGGACGCCTACGACAAGTCGAAGCACGTCCACCTCTCGCGGTCGCTCCGCGGCCTCTCCGACTCCGAGCGCGACCTCGTCCGCGTCCTCGCCGAACACGACGGCGAGCGCGCCGGCGCGGTGTACGACGCCTTCAACGACGCGACCGACCTCGGCTACACCCGCTACTCGGAGATCATCAACAAGCTCGACCAGCTCGGCGTGATCGACGCCGAGTACGCCGACGTCGACGGCCGCGGCCGCTCTCGCGAGCTCTCCCTCGCCTACGACGCGGAGGCGGTGCTGGACCGGTTGGAGTGAGCGGTCCCGCCCCGTCCCGCCGTCTCCGCCTCGTATCGCCCTCTCCGCCCCGCCGTCTTCCTCCCCGACGCCTTTTCAACGCCGCCGCACGCACTCGACCACATGAAGACGAGCGGCGGGAGCGACGCGGCGAAGCGACGCGCCGGCGAGTCGGCGGCCGAGGCGGTGACCGACGGGGACGTGGTCGGGCTGGGGACCGGGTCGACCGCGGCGCACGCCATCCGGCGCCTCGGCGAGCGGGCCGACGCCGGCCTCGACGTGCGCGGCGTCCCCACCTCCTTCGCGAGCCGCGAACTCGCGGCCGAGGAGGGGATTCCGCTCCTCGATCTCCCCGACGCGGTCGGGCCCGAGGGCCCGGGGATCGACGTCGCGATCGACGGCGCCGATCAGGTGGCCACCGGCGCCGCGGGCGACGACCCCCTCTCCGGCGGCGCGCTGATCAAGGGGGGCGGCGCGGCCCACGCCCGCGAGAAGCTCGTCGACGCCGCCGCGGACCGCTTCCTCGTCGTCGCCGACCCCTCGAAGGAGTCGCCGCGACTGGACCGGTCGGTGCCGGTCGAGGTGCTGTCAGCGGGGCGGACCGCGGTCGCCGCGGCGGTGCGAGACGCGGGCGGGGAGCCGACGCTGCGCCGCGCGGAGCGGAAGGACGGCCCCGTCGTGACGGACAACGGGAACCTCGTGACGGACTGCGCGTTCGGCGAGATCGCCGACCCGGCCGCCCTGTCGGCGACGCTGTCGGCGGTCCCGGGCGTCGTCGAGCACGGGCTCTTCGTCGGGCTCGCGGACGAGGTTCACGTCGGCACGGAGTCCGGCGTCCGGGTCGACGAGGTCTGAACCGTCGCCGAGCGGCGACGCGAGCGACGGCGCGGCCGCTGGCCGGTCGGCGTCCAAATAAAGTGGAACGGAAACGGGTCCGGCTTACAGGTCGCGCGGCTGGACCGTCTTCCGGTCGTTGGCCTCGGCGCGGCGCGCGGCGTCTTCGAGCAGCTCGTCCACTTCGTCGTCCAGCGCGTCGTAGAAGTCCGAAGCGACGTTCTTGTCGTCCAGGGCTTCCTTGACGGCCGCTTTGACAATGAGGTCTGCCATGCGATCGGGCCTACCCGGTGATGGTTAATAAGAGTTCCTGAATTCGCCCGCGAGGGGCGCCGTGACGCCGGTTCGCGGGGGGTTGCGAGGATAGTCGCTTATAAGCCTTGTGGGATTCTCGTCCGCGCTCCGCCTCAACGACGCTCGGAACCGCCGCTGACCCCGGGTCGGTCCGGCCTCGCTCGGGCCGCGTCCCCCGTCGCGTGACCCCCGGGGGCCCGCTCCGCCCCCGGCCGAAGTCGGCGCGCGGCGGGCCGGACCCGAACCGACAGGTTCGACCGGGGCCGCCGCGCACCACCGTCCATGCGAGAGACGCTGGCGGCGCTCGAGGCGGGCGACATCGGGATCGAGGAGGCGGAGTCGCGGCTCGCGGGCTACGCGACCACGGACGCGGGGCGGTTCGACGCCGCCCGCGAGCGGCGGCGCGGGATCCCCGAGGCGATCCTCGCGGAGGGGAAGACGCCCGCGGAGGTCGCCGCGCTGGCGACCACGGCGCTCGACACCACCGGCCGGGCGCTCGTGACCCGCGCGGACGAGGCCGCCGCGTCCGCGGTCGCGGCGGCGGTCGGCGACGTCGAGGCGGACGCGACGGTCGACCGCGACGACCGCGCGGGCACCGTCGTCGTCCACGCGGCCGACTTAGAGCCGCCGTCGCTCGACGCCGCGGTCGCGGTCGTGGCCGCCGGCACCGCGGACGCGGCGGTCGCCGGCGAGGCGGCGGTCGTCGCCCGCGAGGTCGGGGCCGCGGTCGACCGGGTCGACGACGTGGGGGTCGCCAACCTCGACCGGATCCTCGACCAGGTCGACCGGGTCCGCGAGGCCGACGCGGTCGTGGTCGCGGCCGGCCGCGAGGGCGCCCTCCCGACCGTCGTCGCCGGCCTCGTCGACGCCCCCGTGATCGCCGCCCCGGTCTCGACCGGCTACGGGGTCGGCGGCGAGGGGGTCGCGGCGCTGGAGGGCGCGCTCCAGTCGTGCTCCGTGCTCACAACCGTCAACGTCGACGCCGGGTTCGTCGCCGGCGCGCAGGCCGGCCTGATCGCCCGCGCGGTCGACGCGGCCCGGGCCGAGTAGGGGGGCCCGCCGACCGCGGGCTCCGGCCCGGATCTCGGCTCGCATTAAACGCGCGAATACCGGAAGTCGACGGGCCCGAGAAAGGGTATTTGTTCGTCCAGCCCCTACCGATCGTGCCGACGCACGTCGGCATCACATGCCACGCTGTGACCACTGCGGGTCGCACGTCTCGGACCGCTTCGCGCGCGTCTTCGCGGACGAGCACGGCGACCTGAACGCGTGCCCGAAGTGCTCCGCGAACGCGGGCATCGCCGAGGTGTCTCGCGAGCGGACGCGAACCGGGGACTGACCGCCGAACCGCCGGTGTGAGACCGAGCGCACGGGGAGCGGCGGCTCCGTCCGGGTCCCCCCGCCGGGCACATCCCTACTCACTTTGCGCTCGCGCTCGCACGGCCGTTCGTGGCCGACCACTACGTGTACGTGATCGAGTGCGCCGACGGCACCCTCTACACCGGGTACACGACCGACGTCGAGCGCCGCGTCGCCGAACACGACGCCGGAGAGGGCGCGAAGTACACCCGCGGTCGGACCCCCGTAACGCTGCGTCACGTCGAGTCGTTCGACTCGCGGTCGGCGGCGATGTCGCGGGAGCACGCCGTCAAGTCGCTGTCGCGCGCCGAGAAGGAGCGGCTGATCGACGACGAGTAGGGCCCCGTCCCGGCCTCACTCCACGAGCCGTTCGATCTCCGTGACGAGGATGCCGGTCGCGCCCACCGAGCGCAGCTCCGAGATGGTCTCGAACACGTCGCGCTCGTCGACGACGGCGTGGACCGCGACCATCCCGTTGCCGTTCTCGTCGGCCTCGACGTCCATCACGGTCGGCCCTCCGAGCCCGGGGATCACGTCCTTCACCTCGTCGAGCCGCGCCTTCGGGGCGTTCATCATCAGGTAGCGGCGGCCGTCCGCGGCGAGGACGGACTCGAAGGCGGTCAGCACCTGCTCGACTTTCGGGCCGTCGACCACGTCCGGGCGGGCGAACAGCCGCACCGAGGAGTCGAGCACGTCGTCGATCACGGCCAAGCGGTTCACCTTCAGCGTCGTCCCCGTCGAGGTGATGTCGACGATGGCGTCGGCCATGTCGACGTGCGGCGTGAGTTCGGTCGCGCCCGTCACGGTGACCACGTCGGCGTCGACGCCCACGCGGTCGAGGTACGCCTCCGTGACGCTCGGGAACTCGGTGGCGACCGTCCGTCCGGCAATGTCCTCGACGGCCGCCACGTCGCCGTCCTCCGGCGCCGCGAGGACGAGCCGACAGGAGCCGTAGCCCAGGTCGAGCAGGTCGACGAGGTCGCCGTCGGTCGCCTCGTCCGCGGAGCCGACGACGCCGCCCGACTCGGCCGCCTGGTCGAGGCCGGTGACGCCGAGGTCGGCGGCGCCGTCCCGGACGTACTCCGGGATATCGGCCGCCCGCGCGAACAGCACCGTCACGTCCTCGTCGACGGTGTCGGCGTACAGCTGGCGGTCGGCGGTCTCCTCGACGTGGAGCCCGGCGCGCTCCAACAGCGAGAGCGTCGGCTCGTGTAGGCGGCCCTTGTTGGGGACGGCGATGCGCATACGCCACGCCTCGCGGGGACAGGGGGAAACGTTTTCGTCCGGAGCGCGAGGAGCACGCGCGAGGTCGTCGGGCTCCGCCCGGCTGCCAGAGGGACCTTCGGTCCCTCACTGGAGAACGAAGTGAGCGACAGGGCGAGAGCGAAGCTCTCGCTTGAAACCGGACGTAGTCCGGTGACGAGGCTGGGGAGGCGTGAGGTGCGGGGCTGTGCGTTCCCGCGAGCGCAGCGCGCGGGAGCACGGAAGTCGCTGCCCGCGCAGCGAACGGAGTGAGCGAGCAGGACCGTCTTCCGGAGAGGCGGGACTCGAAGGGGCAGTCGCGGGGGCCGCGTAGACGAAGTAAGCACCGCAACGAGGGAGCGAACGGAGTGAGTGACCGAGTGAGGAGCACAGCGAGTGTACGCTGGCCCCGCGGCTGGGGCTTTGGAGGTGTTCGCGGCCGGTCCGTGAGCGGCCGTTTGTGAGCGAGCGACCGGCGCTTTGGGGTGTCTGCCGTCGATCTACAATCGATTATTCATAGGCGAGCCGCCGGTCGCGTCGAACCTCCTTCTGACCACCAAGTACGCGAGGGGGAGACAGCCGGCGAACGCGACCGGCCAGACGGTCAACTGCGAGGCTGGGTCGGGCGGCGAGACGAGGCTCGCGGCGACCAGCCCCGCGGGACCGGCGACTGCGACGGCGGCCGCCCCTCGCTCCCACCGTGACGGGGGATACCGGCGGCCCCGTCCGGGGCGCCACCACAGCAGGTAGTACAACAGTACGATCCCCGAGAGCGGCGCGAGGACGCCTCAGACACCCGGGTGGTCGCTTCCGCGGGCGTGGGCGTCGAAGTTGACCCACGCGCCGATGGCGACCCAGACGAGCAGGAAGCAGAGGACGCCGACGGCGACGACGGGGGCGAGTTGGAGGGACACGCTCCCCCGTCCGTCCGGGCGACACGTAGGTCTTCCCTCGGAACCCGAGACGCGCCGTCGCGGTCGCGTCGTCGCCGTCGTCCCCGTGGCCGCGCCGCTCAAGTGTATCGCCGCCCAACGACGCGTATCGTGAGCGATGCCGACTCCCCCCTCTCGGAGGACCGCCCGACCGTCGACCGCCCCCTCCGCGTCGACGCCCCGTTCGAGCCCGCGGGCGACCAGCCCGAGGCCATCGAGGGGCTGGTCGAGGGGTTCGAGTCGGGCGCCGAGAAGCAGACGCTCCTCGGCGTGACGGGGTCCGGGAAGACGAACACCGTCTCGTGGGTCGCCGAGGAGCTCGACCAGCCGACGCTCGTCTTGGCCCACAACAAGACGCTCGCGGCCCAGCTGTACGAGGAGTTCCGCGAGTTGTTCCCGGACAACGCCGTCGAGTACTTCGTCTCCTACTACGACTACTACCAGCCGGAGGCGTACGTCGAGCAGACGGACACGTTCATCGACAAGGAGATGTCGATCAACGAGGAGATCGACCGCCTCCGCCACTCCGCGACGCGCTCGCTGCTCACTAGGGACGACGTGATCGTCGTCGCCTCCGTCTCGGCCATCTACGGGCTCGGGGACCCCCAGAACTACCGCGACATGGCGCTGCGCTTGGAGGTCGGCGAGCGGATCGGCCGCGAGGAGCTGCTCACCCGGCTCGTCGACCTGAACTACGAGCGCAACGACGTGGACTTCACGCAGGGCACGTTCCGCGTGCGCGGCGACACAGTCGAGATCTACCCGATGTACGGCCGGTACGCCGTCAGGGTGGAGCTGTGGGGCGACGAGATCGACCGGATGATCAAGGTCGACCCGATGCACGGCGAGGTCGTGAGCGAGGAGCCGGCGGTGATGCTCCACCCGGCGGAGCACTACTCGATCCCGGACGACAAGCTGGAACAGGCGATCGCCGAGATCGAGGACCTGATGGAGAAGCGGGTCAGCTACTTCGAGCGGCAGGGCGACCTCGTGGCGGCCCAGCGCATCGAGGAGCGAACCACCTTCGACATCGAGATGCTTCGCGAGGCGGGCTACTGCTCGGGGATCGAGAACTACTCGGTCCACATGGACGACCGCGAGTCGGGCGACGCCCCCTACACCCTGCTCGATTACTTCCCCGACGACTTCCTCACGGTCGTCGACGAGTCCCACCAGACGATCCCCCAGATCAAAGGGCAGTACGAGGGCGACAAGTCGCGGAAGGACTCGCTGGTCGAGAACGGGTTCCGGCTCCCGACCGCCTACGACAACCGCCCCCTGACGTTCGAGGAGTTCGAGGAGAAGACGGACCGCACCCTCTACGTCTCGGCGACGCCCGGCGACTACGAGCGCGAGACCTCCGACCGGATCGTCGAGCAGATCGTCCGCCCGACGCACCTCGTCGACCCGAAGGTGGAGGTGACCGACGCGACGGGGCAGGTCGACGACCTCTTGGAGCGCGTCGACGACCGGATCGAGCGCGACGAGCGCGTCCTCGTCACCACGCTCACCAAGCGGATGGCCGAGGACCTCACGGAGTACCTCGAGGAGGCCGGCGTCGACGTGGCGTACATGCACGACGAGACGGACACCCTCGAACGCCACGAGATCATCCGCGACCTCCGCCTGGGCAACATCGACGTGCTCGTCGGGATCAACCTCCTGCGCGAGGGGCTCGACATCCCGGAGGTGAGCCTCGTCGCCATCCTCGACGCCGACCAGGAGGGGTTCCTGCGCTCCACCACCACCCTCGTCCAGACGATGGGACGGGCCGCCCGCAACCTCAACGGCGAGGTCGTCCTCTACGCCGACGAGACCACCGACTCGATGGAGGAAGCGATCGACGAGACCCAGCGCCGCCGCGAGATCCAACTGGAGTACAACGCCGAGCACGGCTACGAGGCGACCACCATCGACAAGCCGGTCAGCGAGACGAACCTCCCCGGCTCGAAGACGGACACCTCGAACGTCAGCGTCGGCGACGTGGAGAGCGAAGACGAGGCGAGAGCGCAGATCGAGGCGCTCGAAGACCGCATGGACGAGGCCGCGAGCAACCTGGAGTTCGAGCTGGCGGCGGACATCCGCGACCGGATCGCGGAGCTGCGGCGCGCCTTCGAAATCGACGCGGGCGACGAGGGCGTCCCGGCGCCCGCGATGGACGAATAGCGGGTCGCGGCCCGCCGACCGCGGACCGCCGCTCCGATTCTCAGTCCGCGTCACTACGACGGCGGGGTTTTTACCCCGGTGTGTCACACTCGCGATCGTGTACCGTCGCGCGGTGGTCGCCGGAACGTTCGCCGTCGCCACCGCCGGGTGCGTCGACCGCCTCCACGACGTCGCCGCCTCCACCCCCCGCGACCTCGGCGTGCGGAGCCGGTTCATCGACGGGAACCCGTTGGTCGACGGCCAGAGCGTCCTTGACCGCCCCGAGGAGCTGGTGACGCACGCGGCCTCCTTCCGCTCCGCCGCCGCGGCCCGCGGCGCGCTCACGCCCGACGCGACCGAGTCCCGCGAGTTCGTCGAGCGCACCGACTTCGTCGACGACGGCGGCGACGCGGTGCTGGTGATCGCCCAGCGGCTCACGGCGCCCGAGGTCAAGCTCCGGCTCGGCGGGATCAGCCGGACGGGCGACCACTCGCTCCGGATCGCGGTCGATCAGAGCGGCGTCCGCGGCGAGGTCGAGACCGACGACCCGGTGGTCAAGACGCTCCTGTTGCGGCTCTCGGACGAGCGCGGCCCGCCGGAGCGGGCGATCGTCGTCATCGGGGACGGCCGCGCCGGGATCACGATCTGACGGTCGGGATCGCCTCGCCTTCCCCACCGACCGCGCCTCCGTCCCGCGATCGTTTTGTGGCCGGAACGTCTCTCCCCGACCATGTCACTCCGCAGTCGGCTCCTCGGCTCGGCCCTCCTCGCCGTCGGCGTCGCCGCGCTTGGGCTGGCCGGAACGGTCGCGCCCGGCTTCGTCCCTTCGCCGTCGTCGCCCAATGGAATCTCGTTCGTCAACCCTTCACACGTCTCGCTCCTCGCCGCCCCCGCGCTCCTCGCAGCCGGGTCGGTCTTGCTCGTCGGCGGCGCGGCAGCCGCGGGTGGCACCGACCGCTCCGCGCGCGCCGCGCTGGTCGCGCCCGCGTTCGGCGCCGCCGCCGCGTTCGCGTTCGGCGTCGGTCTCGTACTCGCGCCCGCGTCGGTCCCCGAAACGGCGACGAACCCGGCGGCGCACGCGGTCCTCATCGGCCGTGGCAGCGGAATCGCCGCCGGCGCCGTCGTCGGTGCGGCCCTGGCGCCGGTGGTTCAGGCGTCGCTCACGGAGGACACCGCCGCGCTCCTCGCCGGCGCAGTCCTGTTACTGGCGGCGATCGCGGCGGGAGCGTCTCTCCCCCTCTCGCTTCTCGCCGGCGGCCTCGGCGGTGCGGTCGCCGTCGGCCTGCTCTGGGCGGTCGATCCCGAGCGCTGGCGGCCCTGAGAACGCGCGTCGTCGCGCGGCCGCGACCCCGCTCTCGGCCTAATCGCTCGGGCGCTCGCTCTCCGTTTCGAGGTCGATGTCGGCCTCGTCGACCTCGAACTCCTCCACCTCGGCGTCCGGGATCTCCTCGCCGTCGCGGCTCGCCGAGAGGTTCTCATCGGAGTAGCTGTCGAGTTCCTCCAACGCAGACTCGATGTCCTCCAAGCCGAGCATCTGCTCCGTCTCCGCGTCGAACTCCTTGCCGTCGAGCCCCTCCATCTGCTGGACGTCGGAGCTGGAGAGGGCCTTGCCGTAGCGGCCGACGAGGCTGGTGAGCTCCTGCGGGAGGACGAACGTGGTGGACTCGCCCTTGCCGATCTCTTCGAGCGTCTCCATGCCGCGCTCGATGATGGCGCGCTCGCCCATCGACTCGGCGGACCGCGCCCGCAGCACGGTCGATATGGCGTCCCCCTGCGCTTCGAGGATCTGGCTCTGCTTCTCCCCCTGTGCGCGGATGATGTTCGACTGCTTGTCACCCTCCGCCTGCTCGACGGCGGAGCGGCGTTCCCCCTGCGCTTCGAGGATCATCGCGCGCCGGCGGCGCTCGGCGCCGGTCTGTTGCTCCATCGCGCGCTGGACCTCCTGCGACGGGCTCACCTCGCGGACCTCAACGGCCTCGACGCGGATCCCCCACTCGTCGGTGGGCTCGTCCAGCTCCTCGTTGATCCGGTCGTTGATGAGCTCCCGCTGCGAGAGCGTGTCGTCGAGCTCCATGTCGCCGATGACGGCGCGGAGCGTGGTCTGCGCGAGGTTCGAGACGGCGTTCTTGTAGTCGTCGACCTCTAAGAACGCCTTCTTCGCGTCCATCACCTTGATGTAAACGACGGCGTCGGCGGTCACCGGCGAGTTGTCGCGCGTGATCGCCGACTGGCTCGGCACGTCGATCGTCTGCGTCCGCATGTCGAACGCGTACGTCCGGGAGACGAACGGCGGGATGATGTGAACGCCCGGGTCCAGCAGCTTGCGGTACTCGCCGAAGACGGTGAGCGCCTCCTTGTCGTAGGCGTCGACGATCTCGACGGCGCTGACGACCGTGACGGCCGCCAGAAGCACCGCGAGCGCCGCGACGCCGAAGACGAGGCTCTGCCCGAGGAGGGCGACCCCGACGAGGAGGGCGACGCCGAGCGCGAGGTACTGCCAGACCCCGTCCGGGACCTCCGCCAGCAGATCCTCCAGCTCGGGGGACTCGCCGCGCGGACCTTGTGTTCCCATACCCGGAGTTACGGCCGGACGCTGTTAACGGTTCGCACGAGCCCGCGCCCGATCCGCGTCGCGCCCGTCGATTCTCCCCCGCGGCGTCGGACTCCGAGATACCGGAAAGGTCGGCACGGGCCGGCCGGCTTTAATTGGGCGGCGGCCGAACCTGATAGCATGCCATCCGACGAGGAGACAGACGGCCCCAAATTCAGCACGCGAAGCGTCCACGCCGGCGAGGACCCGGACCCGGCGACCGGCGCCCGCGCGACGCCCATCTACCAGACGACCGCCTACCAGTTCGACGACGCCGACCACGCGGCGGACCTCTTCGCCCTCGAAGAGGCCGGCAACGTCTACTCCCGGCTGATGAACCCGACCAACGCCGCCCTCGAAGAACGGATCGCCTCGCTGGAGGGCGGCGTCGGCGCGGTCGCGACCGCCTCGGGCATGGCCGCGCTGGACGTGACGACGTTCCTGCTCGCCTCGGCGGGCGACAACATCGTCTCCTCGTCGGCGCTGTACGGCGGCACGTACACCTACCTCACCCACTCGGTCGAGCGCCGCGGCGTCTCGACGCGGTTCGTCGACCCGCTCGACTACGAGGGGTACGCCGAGGCCATCGACGAGGACACCGCCTACGTCCACATCGAAACGATCGGCAACCCCGCCCTCGTCACCCCGGACATCCAGCGGATCGCGGACATCGCCCACGAGCACGGCGCCCCGCTGTTCGTCGACAACACGTTCGCGACGCCGTACCTCTGCCGGCCGCTCGATCACGGCGCCGACCTCGTCTGGGAGTCGACGACGAAGTGGCTCACCGGCAACGGCACCACCGTGGGCGGGGTCGTCGTCGACGGCGGCTCGTTCCCGTGGGCCGATCACGCCGAGAAGTACCCGGAGATCGCGCAGGACAACCCCGCGTACCACGGGATCAACTTCGCCGAGCGGTTCGGTGACGCCGCCTTCACCTTCGCCGCGATCACCCGCGGCCTGCGCGACCTGGGCGACCAGCAGTCGCCGTTCGACGCCTGGAACACGCTCCAGCAGACCGAGTCGCTCCCGCTGCGGATGGACCGTCACTGCGAGAACGCCGGGATCGTCGCCGAGTACCTCGCGGACCACGGCGAGGTCGCGTGGGTGAACTACCCCGGCCTGGAGGCCCACGAGACCCACGAGGAGGCGACGGAGTACCTCGACGGGGGGTACGGCGGCATGCTCACCTTCGGCCTAGAGGCCGGCTACGAGGCGGCGCGCGCGACCGTCGAGGAGGCGGACCTCGCCTCGCTGGTCGCGAACGTCGGCGACGCGAAGACGCTCCTCATCCACCCGGCGTCGACGACTCACCAGCAGCTGACCGAGGACGAACAGGAGGCCGCCGGCGTCACCGCCGACATGGTGCGCCTGTCGGTCGGCATCGAGGACCCCGCGGACATCGTCGCCGACTTAGAGGCCGCCATCGAGGCGGCGACGGCGTAACCGCGGTCCGCCTGCCTCCGACTGGGTGGCTCCGTTACTACGCCTTCGGACTGACACGATCTGCGTGCGAGATACAAGGGATACAGTCAGCACGAGGGCTGCGATATCTTTGTTTGACCGCTGTCTCAACCGATAGAGCGTACCCTCTGTATCGTCCGATACCCTGTTCGACCGCGAAATCTGGATCTTCCGAACGAGCGGGCAAGTAGCGTCGTGGACCAGCGAATACACCGCCTGCGAGCCGGGAAGCCGCGTCGTATATCATGGGGAAGACATCACCTCAGGGCCAGTGTCGACCCCGTGGCAATATGTGCGCGGTTCCGCGACGGTCGACGAGTTTCAGGGACACGCCGGCTTGTCCCGCTCCGTGGGTTCGCCAGTCGCCGCGGTTGCGACTGCGGTCGTTTTGGCGATGGGCTGTTCGTCGTTGACGCCGATGAAGAGGATCTCGACCGAGTCTCCCGGCTCCATCGGGCGGTCACCGCTGAAATAGACCGGATACCTGTTTTCGACTCGGAAGAAGGGCTCGTCGCCGCCGCGAGCGATGTCGTTCTGGTTCGACTCGACGTACTGCTCACCAATATCTTCCACATCGGTCCCGGTTCCCCCCGCTTGATACCGGTTGTGTGCCATCCGGATCGTCAGCGTTTCACCGACGGCGAAATCGCCGGTACAGAACTCGCCGACGTCGTCGTCGTGAAACGTCTGATTGGTGTCTGCGTCGAAGCGGTTCGGGTTCAGGAACCGGACCTGACCGCCCTCGCCGTCGCTGCCCTCCCAGCGAACCAGTATCGAACCGATCTCGTCGCCCTGGAAGGTCGGCCCCGAGACGTAGGGCACTCGAACGACGTCAATGTCTCCGCGAGGTGGGGTACTGTTCCCATCGTTCCATCCGCCCCACGCTCGGTGTTCGGGACCGAGCGTTACCTCGGCGTCGCTGAACCCGCGCAGCTCTTGCGGTTCGGAGAGTCCGCTCTCGAAGTCAAGAACGGCGACGCCGATAGTCGCAGCGATTATCACCACGATCGCAACCATGAGAATCGTGGCAACGACGGTAGTGACGCCGCGGTCACGGCTACCGTCCATCGCTCACTTCGGCGCAGGCGACCTGACTGCCACTCATATCAGCACGACGGTCTGTCACGGTGGTATACATTCCGATCCACGTATCAGTTCTAATATCGCCCATCACTGTCCGGTCACACGCCAACTGAGGGCCGGAAATACGCGCTCTACATTCAGCGCGCCTATGGGAACGTGCCACTAGTTGCGGATTTCGACGGCGCCGGCGGCCTCTCACGGAGCGACCGTCCTTCCGGCCTACTCCTCGAACCCGTCTTCCCACCGGAACGTCCCGTTCCGCTGGACGACCTCGCCGTTGACCTCCATCCGGGAGCGCTCGCTCACGTCCGTGATCATGTCGACGTGGACCGCGCTGTCGTTGCCGGACTCGCCCTCGGGGAGGCAGGCGTCGTAGGCGCGGCCGACCGCGAGGTGGACGGTGTCGCCCATCTTCTCGTCGAAGAGGATCGAGTCGGTGAACCGGTCGATGCCGCGGTTCATCCCGATCCCCAGCTCGCCCAGCCGCCGGGCGCCCGCGTCGGTGTCGAGGATGTCCGCGAGCGCGTCCTCGCCGGACTCGGCCGCGAAGTCGACGACCTCGCCGCCCTCGAACGCGACGTGAACGTTCCGGACGCGCGTCGCGTCGATGGTCATCGGCACGTCGAAGAAGACCTCGCCCTCGGTGTCGTACGGGGCGGTAAACACCTCGCCCGAGGGGAGGTTATGCGAGTCGTACGCGACGGAGGCCGCGGAGTTGACCGCCGTGCGGCCCGCGATCGACATCCGCACGTCGGTGTCGGGCGCGTCGTCGCGCTCGGTGACGATCCGGACCTCCTCGCCCGCGTCGAGCACGTCTTTCATCTGTGCCATCTCGTCGGCCAGCGACTCCCAGTCGCGGAGGACGGCGTCGTAGACGAAGTCGCAGTACTCCTCGTAGGCCATCCCCGCCTGCTGGGCGAGGGAGCGGGTTGGGTGAACCGTCGACACCCAGTCGGTGTCCATCCGCGCCTCGCGGACGCCCTTGCGGGCCGTCGCGTACGCCTGCCGCGTCGGGCGGTCGACGTCGGCGGACGCGGTGGTGTTGCGCCCGCCCCCGATCCGAAGGTAGGCGTCGGCGGCCTCGAAGATCGCGCGGTCGACGGCGGGGTCTGAATCGAAGTCGTCGGCCTCGACGTCGCCGTCGGTTCCGGCCTCGACGCCTTTTAAATAGGCACGGGAGAGTTCGTCGGAGCCGTACAGCGTCGTGACGTTCGCCCCGCGCTCGCCGAGGGCTTCGGCGACCGCGACGCCCAACTCGTGGGCGTCCTCCGCCACGCTGACGACGACGTCGTCGCCGTGCTCGACCCGCGCGCTCCAGTCGACGAGCACCTCGGCGTGCTCGCGTACGCGTTCGTCCATTACGCTGTGTGTCGTGGAGGAGCGGTAAATCGGTGCCGGGACGGAGTATATTTATAAGCGATCGGTGCCGCGGTGCGGACCCTCGCCGGCGTGTCAGCCGGCCACACATAAACGGTCTCCGGTAAACTTGCGGCGAACACCTCCAAAGCCCCAGCCGCAAGACCGACGCACACTCGTTGCGCTCCTCACTCGGTCGCTACCGCTCCCTCGTTGCGGTGCTTACGTCGTCTGCGTCGGTCTTGCGACTGCCCCTTTGAGTCCCACCCCGCCCCGCACAGCACCTCACACCTCCCCAGCCTCGTCGCTGGCGCCGTCGGCGCCAGCGACTCCCTCGCGCGTGCTGGCTCGCGACCGCCTTCGGCGGCCGCTCGCAGGCACGCGCCAGCGCTGTTTATCTGGTTCTGTTGAAATCCTCAAAAGGTGATAGGTCCGCCCCCCTGCGGTCAATACAGGTCAAACACATACTGCTCAGAACGGATGACGAATCTATCGTGGGTCAAACGCAGCGTAGACGATTACCGTCGTAACTCCCATCATCACTGCGTGGACGGTGTTCACTCCCTGAAAAATCAGACTCGCAGCAAGGACACCGATGAAGCTCGCAACACCTACTGCGATGGCGAACTTCAGTCTCGGGAGGTCTTCGACCCACGCCTCAAAACGGTAGTATGACTGTAGCGCCATCGCCGTGATATTCATAGAGTAATAGTAGATAAAAATCACCCACTGCTACACGGTCGCGTTAACTTAGAGGATGAGGCGCTCGACTTCAGAGTGCTTATGGCCGAAATCGAACGCCTCAGCGAACGTATCACGTGGATCGACTTGTCGTTTGTGGAGCGAGATCGAACGCCGCGCTG
>NZ_SGTZ01000022.1:0-11121 GCF_005435115.1 Halorubrum sp. ARQ200
CTCGGAGGAGGGGCCGGCGGTGGGGCCGACCCCTCCTCCGAGACCGTCGGCCTCGCTGCCGTCGACGTCTCGACCGGCGAATGCCTCGTCACCTCGGGCGACCGCGACGCGGTCGCGGGCGAGCTCGACCGGATCGCGCCGGCAGAGCTCATCGCCGGCCCGGACGCCCCCGACTTCGACCCCGCGGACGCGGAGCGCGGCTGGACGACCCACGAGTACGACGACCGCGCGTTCGACCGCCGGCGGGCGACCGAGCGCCTGGAGCCGTACCTCCCCGCGCCCGACCGTCGCTTCGACGCGGACGCGGAGCTTCGGGCGGCCGGCGCGGTGCTGGCGTACGCCGAGTACACGCAGGGCGACGACGGGCCGCTCGGGTACGTCACCCGGGTCCGGCGGTACGACCCCCGCGACCGGCTCCGGCTCGACGCGGCGGCTCAGCGAAGTCTGGAGCTGTTCGAGAACCGCGGGCTGGGCGCGAGCGACACGCTGTTCGACGCGCTCGACGGGACGAACTGCGCGCTCGGCCGGCGGTGCTTGGAGCGCTGGCTCCGGCGCCCGCTCGTCGACGCCGACGCGATCCGGAGCCGCCACGACGCGGTCGGCGAGCTCGCGGACCGGAGCCTCGCCCGCGAGGGGGTCGCCGACGCGCTCGCGACCGCCTACGACCTCGAACGACTGGCGAGCCGCGTCTCGCGGGGCCGGGCCGACGCCCGCGACCTGCGCTCGCTCCATCGGACGCTCGCGGTCGTGCCCGAGCTGAAGGCGACGCTCGCGGGGGCGGAGGGGGAGCGCGAGACGAGCGGCGAGGCGCGCGCGTCGGGCGGCGCCGACGGGGACGGCTCGACACTCCCCCGCACCGACCACCTCGGCGACCTCCGCGACCGGCTCGACGAGCTGACCGAGGTCCGCGACCTGATCGACGCGGCGATCGCGGCCGACCCGCCCCAGGAGATCACCGAGGGCGGCGTGATCCGCGAGGGGTTCGACGGCGACCTCGACGACCTGCGCGCCACCGAGCGCGAGGGCCGCGAGTGGGTCGCCGACCTGGAGGCGAGCGAGCGCGAGCGCACCGGGATCGACTCGCTGTCGGTCGGCCACAACCAGGTCCACGGCTACTACATCGAGGTGACCGACGCGAACCTCGACCGCGTCCCCGACGACTACCGGCGCCGGCAGACGCTGAAGAACAGCGAGCGCTACGTCACCCCGGAGCTGAAGGAGCGGGAAGAGGAGATCGTCGGCGCCGCGGAGCGGGCGGACGCCTTGGAGTACGAGCTGTTCGTCGACGTCCGCGAGCGCGTCGCGGCGGAGACCGAGCGGATCCAGGGGCTCGCGGACGCGCTCGCCGAGCTCGACGCCCTGACCTCGCTCGCGACGGTCGCGGTCGAGGGCGACTACGTCCGGCCCGAGCTGCGCGCGAACCCGGACGGCGGCGTCGCGATCGAGGGCGGCAGACACCCCGTCGTCGAGCGGACCGAGGACTCCTTCGTCCCCAACGACGCCGACCTCCCGCGCGGCTCGGTCGCCGTGATCACGGGGCCGAACATGAGCGGGAAGTCGACGTACATGCGGTCGGTCGCGCTCGCGGTCGTGCTCGCGCAGACGGGGTCGTTCGTCCCCGCGCAGGCGGCGTCGCTCCCGGTGTTCGACCGGCTGTTCACCCGCGTCGGCGCCTCCGACGACATCGCGGGCGGCCAGTCGACGTTCATGCGCGAGATGAGCGAGCTGACGGAGATCCTCCACGACGCCGACGCCGACTCGCTCGTCCTCTTGGACGAAGTCGGCCGCGGCACCGCCACCACCGACGGGCGGGCCATCGCCCGCGCGGCCGCGGAGTTCCTCCACGACGAGCTCGGCGCGACCGCCCTCTTCGCCACTCACTACCACGGCCTCACGGACCTGGCCGAGGAGCGCGAGCGCGTCTTCAACCTCCACTTCACCGCCACCCGCGAGGACGGCGACGTGACGTTCCTCCACCGGGTCGTCCCCGGCGCCTCCTCGTCGTCGTACGGCGTCGAGGTCGCGGAGCTGGCGGGGGTCCCGGGGCCGGTCGTCGACCGCGCCCGCGACCTGGTCGCCGCGGAGGAGGCGGAGCGGGGCCGTGACCTGAGCGGACCCGAGCCCGAGGGTCCGACCGACGAAGCGGCGGCGGCCGACGAGGGCGGGCCCGACGACGGGGACCGCGACGGCGACGCGTCGCTGCGGGAGTTCCTCGCGGAGGAGGCGTCGGAGCAGCGCGACGGCGGCGGTCCAGCGGCGGGCGACTCCGCCGCCGAGACCCCCACCGAGGGCGACCGCGCACAGTCGTCGAACGAGGCCGACGGCGAGGCTGCGCCCGGCTCGTCCCCCGACCTCGCCGCGGCGCTCCGCGACCTCGACCTCGCGCGGATGACGCCGATCGAGGCGCTGAACGCCCTCCACGACCTCCAGTCGCGCGCCGACGATGACGGGTGAGCGCGACGCCGCTCGGGGCGCCGCGGGCGGCGACGGCGCCTCGGGCGCCGGCGACCCGGGCGACGAGGAGGGTCGCGTCCGCCGGCTCGACCGGGCGACCGTCGACCGGATCGCGGCCGGCGAGGTCGTCACCCGACCGGCGAGGGTCGTCGGCGAACTCGTCGACAACGCGCTCGACGCCGGCGCCTCTCGGATCGAAATCGCGGTCGACGGCGACGGCACCGACCGGATCCGCGTCGCGGACGACGGCCGCGGGATGGCCCGCGCGGACGCGGCCCGCGCCGTCGAGCGCCACGCGACGAGCAAGCTGGCGCCCGACGGCGACCCGGTCGGGGTCGACTCGCTCGGCTTCCGCGGCGAGGCGCTCGCGGCCATCGCCGAGGCCGCCCGGCTCGAACTCGTGACGAGCCCCGGCGACGGGGTCGGCACGCGGGTCGCCGTCGACGGGACCGTCCCGGCCCCGGGCGGCGCGGAGGGGCCGGACGCGACGCCGAGCGTCGAGGTCGAACCCGCGGGCCGCGCTCGCGGGACGACGGTCGTCGTCGAGGACCTCTTCGCGACGCGGCCCGCCCGGCGGGAGTCGCTCGGGGGCGCGAGCGCGGAGTTCGCGCGGATCTCCTCGCTCGTCGCCGACTACGCGCTGGCGAACCCCCCGGTCGCCTTCTCGCTCGACCACGACGGGGCGGCGACGCTGTCGACGCCCGGTACCGACCGCACCGACGCGCTCCTCGGCGTGTACGACCGCGAGGCCGCGAGCCGGTCGACGACCGTCGACGCGAGCGCCGACGCGGAGGGGACTTCGGTCGGGGTCTCGGGCGCGCTGGCGTACCCCTCCGTCACCCGGGCGACGCGAGACCACGTCCGCGTCTCGGTGAACGGCCGCCCGGTCCGGAACGACCGGATCGCGGCCGCGGTCCGCGAGGGCTACGGCCGCCTCCTCCCGGACGGCCGCGAGCCGGTCGCCGCGGTCGACGTGTCGCTCCCGCCCGAGCGCGTCGACCCGAACGTCCACCCGGCGAAGCGGGAAGTGGGGCTGCGCGACGCCGACGCGGTCGCGGACGCGGTGGCGTCGGTCGTCGCGGACGCGCTCACCGGCGCCGACCTCCGCCGCGCCGCGGACGCCGCCACCGACCTCGACAGCGCCCTCGAACCGGTCGGCGAGGGGGACGGCTCGCGGGCCGGCGCCTTCGCCGACGCCGAGCCGATCGGCGTCTTCCGCGACCTCTACGTCCTCGTCGAGTCCGGCGACGAACTCCTCGTGATCGACGGCCACGCCGCCCACGAGCGCGTGAACTACGAGCGCCTCGCCCGCGCCTTCGACGGCGATCCGGTGCCGACCGCGACGCTCGACCCGCCCGCGACCGTCTCGCTGTCGACCGACGAGGCGGCGGCCGCGCGGGCGCACGCAGACGACCTCGCCGCGCTCGGCTTCGAGACCGAGCCGTTCGGGGGCGGCACGCGACGGCTTCGGAGCGTCCCCGCGCCGTTCGGCCGGACAGCGGACGCGGACGCCTTCCGAGACGCGCTCGCGGCGCTCTCGGCGGCCGACTCCGGGACGGCGCGGGACGCGCGCGACGACCTCCTCGCCGACCTCGCGTGTCACCCGTCGCTGAAGCGGGGCGACTTCGCCGCCCTCGGCGACGGCGACCTCCGGAATCTGCTCGACCGCCTCGGCGAGTGCGACCGGCCGTACGCCTGCCCGCACGGCCGACCGACCGTCCTCTCCGTCGACGCGGCGACGTTTGCGGCCGGGTTCGGGCGGGACCAGTAAGCCGGGAACGACGCCGCGATCGGCGACCACGAACGTACTCAGTACTTCTGTTACGAACGGATCCGGCCCGTTATTGAGCGGTATTGTCCGCTCATAGCAGCGTTCATTTAATTGCTATCTGATTTGAATCCTGTGGGGACTTCCCACGGAGCGGGCGGTCCGGAACCGCGCGGGTTCCGTGCCGAGCGCCAACGATACACCCAGACCAAAACGATGGACTTCGAACACGCGCGATCGACGGCGGCGGCGCCGCTCGGCGCGACTAGCCGACGCTCGTTCGTCGGCGGCGTCGGCGCGGCGACCGGACTGGGATCGGTCTTCGAACGAGTGGCGTCGCACCGCGGCGACTCGGGCGGCGACGGCCCGAGGAACGGCGGCCCGAACCCGTCAGGCGCCACCTACCACGTGTATCGGTCGAACGGCAAGTACCGGGTTGCGAGCGGCGGGAAGGGCGGCGTCGAGTTCACCGTCGTGGCCGACGGGAACGCCGAGCAGGCGTTCCAGTACGCCTTCGATCAGGTGCCGGCCGACGGCGGCACCGTCGTCGCCGACGCCGACGAGTTCCGGTTTGGCGGCCCGGCGGTGCTGGGGGACGGAACGCTGCTGACCGGGAGCGGCGGCACCCGCTTCGTCGCGTCCGCGACGGGATCGCGCGTCGGATTCACCGAGCGCGAACTCGACGTGGGGCACGACCTGATCCGGGTCCGCGGCGACGACGCGGCGGTGACCGGCATCGAGTTCGACGCGGACGACACCCGCCTCGACAACCACGCGGTACAGGCCGAGGACTGCGACGGACTCCTGATCGCGGACAACCGGACCGTGAACGGGTTCCAGATGGCGCTGTCGTTCGCCGGCTGCGAGAACGTCGTCGTCCGCGGCAACGAGGTGATAGATCCCAACTGGTACGGGATCACCAGCCGCGGGGCCCGTGACGACCTCGATCTTCAGCGTTCGACGGACGTGCTGGTTCAGGGGAACCGCGTCGCCGACGTCACGTTCAACAACATCGCCCCGTACAACGTCTCTAACTTCGGCGTCGTTGGGAACCTCTGCTACCGGGGCGGACACAGCCTCATCGCCTGCTCGCCGTCACAGCAGGGAACGATCGTCGGGAACGTCTGCCGCGACCTGGAGCTCGAACCGATCGCCGCCGACCCGGGCGGCGAGGCCGGACTGGAGATCGAGTACAAGGAAACGCACCTCAGCGACGCCGTGGCAGGCACGGACGACGAGACTTCCCTCGACGTCACGGTCGCGAACAACCACGTCGAGAACTGCGGCGTCGGCTTCATCTCCCGAACGGTCCCGGTCGACGAGGCCGACGAGCCGGAGTACCGACAGACGAAGCGCCCGTACAGTTTCACAGTCACCGGGAACGCGATCAACGGCTGCGACACGGGGATCCTGATCCGCTCCGGCGCCGGCGGCGTCGTCGCGACGAACGCGCTCCGGGCTAACGACGCGCAGATCGACATCAGGGACTCGCCGTTCGCGGAGAACGTACAGACGGAACTGAACGTCACGCGCGACGCGTGAACCGCCCCTACTCCCGGCGAGACGGGTGAGGCCCCCGATCGATACCTATTAACACGATGGGACCGGGGGTACTCGCATGGGAGAGCGGACCGACGTGACGCGGGGGTCGCTGCCGGCGGAGCGGTCGGCGGGCCGGTTCTCGGGCCCCGGCAGCCTCCGCGACGTCGTGGAGCGGATCCTCGCGTGGCTTCGGGAGCGGCGCGGATCCGGCCTGGAGCGCGTCTCGACGGCGACGACGATGCGGAACGTCGTCGACACGGACGCGCTCGCGGAGGAGACGCCACAGAAGTGGAGCGTCCGCCACGACGTGGTCACCTACGGCGCGGACTCGCTCACGGACGTACTCGTCTTCAGGCACGATCCGAGCAGACAGGACCTCGTGGTGATGCCGGAGCGGAACACCGAGCCGGAAGGCGAGGTCAGCTTCTACCACGCCGACCGCACGAAGGGCGCGCGCCACCTCCTGTCGATCGGCGCCGACTCGCTCACGGCGGCGCTGAGCTACGTCCTAGAGCGCATCGAGCGGTTCGAGCGCCTCTTCACCGGCCGCGGCTCGGAGCTGCCGAGCGGCTACACGGGGCCGTCGGAAGACCTGTAAGCGCGGCCGCGGGCCGACGCACGCCGACCGTTCTCACACCGACCCGTCCCGCGAACGGCCGTCGCCGTCCTCGTCGATCCGCTCGACGCGCTCGACCGTCTCCTCCGCCTCCGCCGTCTCGGGCGGGTACGAGACGGTCCGCTGCGGGTAGGGGATCGAGATGCCGGCGTCGGCGAAGCGCTCCTGGATCCGCTCGACCGCGATCGCCTTCGAGCGCCACCGGGCCTGCGGGGTCGGCGGGTCGATCCAGAACCGGAGGTCGAGGAGGATCGCCGAGTCGCCGAACCCGGACGGGATCGCGTACGGCTGCGGGTTGTTCGCGATCGTGTCGATCCCGTCGAGCACGTCCTCGGCGATCTCGGCCGCCTCGTCGGGGTCGTCGTCGTACCCGATCCCGACCTCCATGTGGATCCGGAGGCGCCCCTCGCGGCTCCGGTTCGTGATCGCCTGGTTGGCGACGAGGTCGTTGGGCACCACGACGTACTCCCCGTCGAAGTTCCGCATGTGGGTGTTTATGATCGTGATGTCGGTGACGAACCCCTCCTCGCTGCCGATCTCGACCCAGTCGCCGATCTCGAACGGGCGGGCGAACATCAGCACGAAGCCGGCGATGAGCGACCCCAGCGTCTGCCGGGCCGCCATCCCGAGCACGATCCCGAGGAACCCGGCGCCGACGAGGAGGCCGCCGAGGTTCACGCCCCAGATGCCGAGGACCGTGATCCCGGCGAGCACCAGCAGTCCGACCTGCGCGAGCCGGGTGAGCAGCTGTTCCTGGTGGGCCGTGATCCGGTCGCTGTCCGCCGACAGCTCCCCGACGTACGTCTCCACCACGTCGCTGACGACGTAGGCGCCGCCGAGCAGCACCGCCGTGACGACGACCTGCGCGCCGACCCTGGCGGCGTTCTCAGCGACGGGCAACACCGCGACCACGAGTTCGAAACGCCCCCACAGCGTCAACACGGCGACGCCCGCGAGCGCGAACAGCGCGAGCTGTAAGAGCCCGACCGACAGCCGCAGGATGAACGAGGTCGGGACCCCCTCGCGGAACGTCTCGATCGCGCCCTCGGTCGATTCCACCGTCCGCTCGTCGAGGAGCCGCTCGATCCAGCTCGCGGCGGTCCGCTCGCCGGCGCGGACGGCCTTCGGCAGCAACAGCCACCCGACCGCGAGCGTCCCGAGGGCGATGGCGGCGGTGACCGCCAGCCGTCCCTCAGTGGTCGAGATGTCGCTCAGCACCGCTCCGACCCGAACGCCGAGTCCGCCGATCACGGTCGCCCGTTCGCCGCCGGTCGGATAACGGCTCCGACGCGAGTCTCAGTCGGGAGAATCGGCGCGTCCGCTCCGGGGACCCGGGCCGCGGGAGCGGGGCGGTCCCTCACCGCCCTCGGCGGAGCTCCTCTATCAGCTGTTCGATGAGCGCCGACTGCCGGTCGAGGCGCTCGGACTGCGCCTCAACGGTGCGGCGCAGCGCCGCGACCTCGCTCGCGAGGTCGGCGTCCTCGACCCCGGCGCTCTCGAACGGCGACCCGTCGAAGGCGTCTCCCCCGCGGATCGGGCCCTCCGCGTCGGCCTCGGTCGCGACGGCGTCGGCGTCGCCGACGGGGTCCCCGGCCGCCGACTCGGTGCCGGCCGCGTCCGCCGAGCGCCCCTCGGCGCCGACCGCCGACGCGGCCTCGCCGGCGCCCTCCGAGTCGATCCCCTCGGCGGCCGACGCCGGCTCCGTCGCGTCCGCGTCCAGCGGGTCGCTCGCGGCGTCGTCGACGCTCGCGTCCGCGGCGAGGGGGTCCGCGTCCAGCGGATCGTCGCCCGACGCCGACCCCGCCGCCGTCGAGGCCGCGGTCTCGGCCGAGTCGGCGCCGTCGTCTCCGGAGGCGGAGTCCGTCTCGGTCGACCGGCCGGCGCCGGCCGCGTCTCCCGCCTCGGGGCCCTCCGCGTCGGCCTCGGCGTCGGCGGCGGGCGACGCCGAGAGCGGGTCGGGCCCCTCGCCGAAGTCGGTCGTGCCGCTCGGCTCGGCGTCCGCGGCCGGCTCCTCGGCCTCGGCGGCGGCGACGCGGAACTCTTCGAGGCTGTCGACGCCGTGGAACGAACACACCGCGTCGGCGAGCGTCTCCCGGACCGCCCGGGCGGACTCGTTGGGGGCCTTGAACCGCTCCGAGCGGCCGCCGTGGACGAGGACGACCGCGGTGGCCACGGTCCCCTCCTCGAAGTCGAGGCCGGTGATGTCCTCGTAGTGGAACTCCTCGAAGTCGGCGTCCCAAACGGCCGAGCCGACGTGTTTGACAAGCCGCTCGCTGGTGACGATGAGGGTGAGTTCCGAGAAGCGGAAGGTGCGGACGACCGTCTCGCCGGGGCCGGTGACGCCGCTCGCCGAGAGGACGCCGGCGAGGACCGGGTGGAGGACGTCGTCGACGCGCTTGGCGGGGACCGAGAGCGTCTCGTCGCCGTCGAGGCCGTACCCGAGGGTGATCTTCGCCTTGCGGCGGCCCGTCGAGACGTCGATCCGCTCGACGTCGTGGCCGTACTCGTCGACGGACTCGTCGGACAGGAGCCCGTCGCCGCGGAAGACGAGGGTCCGGGTGGGCGTGACCGCGAGTCGATCGTCGCCGCCCAGCGGCACCTCGGCGACGACGTCCTCGTCGCCGACGGTCGCCGCGAGCAGTTCGGGGAGGCTCATACGCCCGGGATACGCCGCGCCCGGCATAAATCCGCTGGGTCGGCCGCGAGCGGGCGGCGGCTCTGTCCGTCGCGGCCGCGTCCGCGAGCGCGCTCTGACCGCCGATCACCGCCCGACCCGCGCGCGAAATCGCCGTCGGCCCCCGCGCGAACGGCGTGGAAGCGGCCGCCCGCGGCGATCTGCGATCGGTTCACAACCCTCCGACGGATGGGAAGGTTAAAGAGTCTCATCGCGGTACGAAATGGTGAGGCCGGGTGGCTTAGCTGGACATAGCGCCGCACTCATAGGGTTCGGAGATTCGGTGCGGTGACGCCTTGGAAGCGTCCGCGTCCTTCCCGTGGCTCCGCCGAGCCTCGGACCTGGGACATGCGGAGATCGTGGGTTCGGAGCCCACCCCGGCCACTTCTCGTCTTGTCGACACTACTCCCGCTGCCCCCGTAGCGCGGGCGCCGTCCGACGACGACCGGCCGAGACGCCATCAGGCCCGCCGCTGCTCGGACTCTCCCGCGTCGACCGTCCCGGCCTCGGCGCGAGCGCCGCACCGCGCTCCGGGGGGCCGGGTTCGCGGGAACGTTCCACGGCATGTGTGCGATTTGTACAGGTGTTTAGGCGACCGGTCGAAGCTCGACAGATGTGGATCGCATTCGAGTGTTCGTGCGACAGCGATCGACGCGAAAGCGACGGACGGCGAGGGGCCGCCGACAGACGGAGATTCCGTTACGCCGGTACCGCCTCGCCCGCGACGAGCGCGGCCGCGGCGACGGCAACGCCGAGTCCCAGCAGCGCGTAGTTCGCGAGCGGGTTCGCCGCGGTGACCAGGTCGAGCGCGTATTTCGTGTCCTGCAGGGGCGCGAACGGTCGGACCCCCATCGGCGTGAGCGCGTCCGCGAGGAGGTGCGAACCGATCGTCACGACGCCGAAGAGGAAGCCTGCGCCGCCGAACAGCATCGCCTCGACGAGTCCGCTCCGGAGACCGACCGCCAGCCCGGCGGCCCCGAAGGCGATCCCGACGAGCAGCGCGAACCAGACGGTGTGGGTGATCCCCCGGTGTTTGACGAAGGGAACTCGCGTGTCGAGGTCGGGGACCATCGCCAGCGAGGCGACGCCGACGGCGCCGGCGGCGCCGACCTCTATCGAGGCGAGGGCGGTGACGAGGAACCCGAGCGGGGCGTAGACGACGAGCGAGGCCCCGACGTGACCCGTCCGGTACACGCCCCGAAGTGCGGGTCCGTCCCCTAAGTCCGTTGCGTCGGCCGCCGCGCCCGGCGCCCGCGCCCCGGTCCCAGGGGCGAAACGCCTACGGCCTCCCGCGGTGACCGTCCGGTATGTCCCTGACTGCCCGCGACCTGATGGAGCCGGACGTGAAGACCGTCTCGCCGGACGACGACGTCGCCGCGGTGTTCAAGCGGTTCGCCCGCTACGCGTTCAGCGGCTTCCCGGTCGTCGACGACGACGAGCGGGTGGTCGGGATCGTCACCGAGTCAGACCTCGTCGACCTCTTCGAGCCCGACGACGAGACGCTGTGGATCCCCATCGGGCTCCCGCCGTTCGTGGACACGCTCTCGTATCAGGTGAAGCGCCCGTGGGCCGACCTCGACCTCGGCGTGGACCTGATCCGCAACGCTGACCGTCACATCTCCGAGGTGATGAGCCCCGACGTGGCGACGGTGACGCCGGATGCGAGCGTCGACGACGTGCTCGACCTGCTCGTCGGCGACGATCCGGATATTAATCGCGTGCCCGTCGTCGACGACGACGGCCGGATCGTCGGGATCATCGCGCGGCAGGACGTGATCCGTGCGTTCCGCGACAAGCGACTGGAATAGGTCGGATCACGAGTTTTAACGGTCGATTTCGGAGATACTCCCGCGAGTGGTCCCTTACCGATCGATAGCAGACCGACGGCGAACACCTCCAAAGCCCCAGTAGCGAGGGCGGCGCACGCTCGCTGCGGTCCTCAGTCGGTCGCTATCGCTCCCTCCTTGCGGTCCTTACGTCGTCATCAGAACGCTTTGCGTTCTGATTGGCTCACGAGAGCGGAGCTCTCGTGAACGCCTGCGCCGCCCTCGCGACTGCCCCTTCGAG
>NZ_SGTZ01000023.1:0-5359 GCF_005435115.1 Halorubrum sp. ARQ200
TTCCCGTATGAGTGGGCAGGCGGCGACTCGTGGTTCCCAGAGGATCGCTCACTCCAGTACTTCACGATACGCTGGTAGGCTTAACTTCCGTGTTCGGAATGGGTACGGGTGTTTCCCTACCGCTCTGGCCGCCTTCATGCCGACTCTCGGACTCGAACCGAGACGCTCTATGAGCGACGCCTGTGTCGGTCGTGGTTCGAAACAACCGTGTATACGTGCGATCCAGATACCGCCTGAACTCATGCGAGTTCGTGGCGCGTCAGCGCCAATGAATGTGGCTCGGTCTGTTAGTTCTCGTGGGCTTAACACCTCGTTGCCTCGGTGCGTACACCCCGAGTCTATCGAACTCGTCTTCTACGAGTGACCTCGGTGGTACCTCTTTTCCATGTGGGTTTCGAGCTTAGATGCGTTCAGCTCTTACCCCGTGTCGCGTGGCTACTCGGCATCTGCCCTTCCGGACAACCGATACACCAGTGGCGACCAAACGTAGTTCCTCTCGTACTATACGTTCGTTCACGTCAGGTACCTCACACCCCCAATAGATAGCAGCCGACCTGTCTCACGACGGTCTAAACCCAGCTCACGACCTCCTTTAATAGGCGAACAACCTCACCCTTGCCCGCGTCTGCACGGGCAGGATGGAGGGAACCGACATCGAGGTAGCAAGCCACTCGGTCGATATGTGCTCTTGCGAGTGACGACTCTGTTATCCCTAAGGTAGCTTTTCTGTCATCTACGGGTCCCATTCCGGAACCTCGTAGGTTCGCTAGACCACGCTTTCGCGTCAGCGTTCCTCGTTAGGAAGAACACTGTCAGACCATCTTTTGCTCTTGCGCTCTTCGCCGGATTCCCGACCCGGCTGAGATGATCTTCGGGCGCGCTCGATATCTTTTCGAGCGCGTACCGCCCCAGTCAAACTGCCCGGCTACCGGTGTACTCCTCCCGGAGTGAGAGTCGCAGTCACCGACGGGTAGTATTTCAATGCTGTCTGGGTGGCGTGCTAGCGCACGTACCTCTGTAACGACTCCTACCTATGCTGCACATCGGCGACCACGTCTCAGCGACAGCCTGCAGTAAAGCTCTATAGGGTCTTCGCTTCCCCTTGGGGGTCTCCAGACTCCGCACTGGAACGTACAGTTCACCGGGTCCAACGTTGGGACAGTGGCGCTCTCGTTTATCCATTCATGCAAGCCGCTACTGAAGCGGCAAGGTACTACGCTACCTTAAGAGGGTCATAGTTACCCCCGCCGTTGACGGGTCCTTCGTCCTCTTGTACGAGGTGTTCAGATACCCGCACTGGGCAGGATTCAGTGACCGTACGAGTCCTTGCGGATTTGCGGTCACCTGTGTTGTTACTAGACAGTCGGAGCGCCCGAGTCACTGCGACCTGCTCCGTCGAGAGCAGGCATCCCTTCTTCCGAAGGTACGGGACTAACTTGCCGAATTCCCTAACGTCGGTTCTCCCGACAGGCCTTGCCTTGCGCTGGCAGAGCACCTGTGTCGGATCTCGGTACGGACATCATGCTTGCCTTTTCACGGGCCCTATGTACGGCTGACTTTCGCTGTCTCGCGTTTCGCTCGCTTCGTACCGTGACGGTTTCCACGAGTTTCCACGATTCGACCGGGCGAGTGCCCGGCTCAGCGTTCCACACGGCGTCGGCGTTTACTGCACGATGGCGCTGGAATATTAACCAGCTTCCCGTCGGTGTAGTCAAGTTGTGGTACACCTTAGGACCGGCTAACCCTCGGCTGAACGGCAGTGCCGAGGAACCCTTGCTCTTCAGGCCGTCGAGGTTCTCACCCGACTATCGCTGCTACTGTGACCAGGATTGTCGTTACTGGACGGTCCACACGAGCTCTCGCCCGGGCTTCCGTCCGACCAGTACGCCAACCTACGCGGTTATCCTTTGACGGATACGGCCAGGTCTCGGTGGTAGATTTGAGCCCCGATCATTTTGGGCGCCTCAAACCTCGGCCGGTAAGCTGTTACGCTTTTCTTAGCGGGTAGCTGCTTCTAAGCTCACCTCCCGGCTGTTTAGGGCTTGAGACCACCTTCGAATCGCACTTAATCTACACTTTGGGACCTTAACCCGGCTCTGGGTTGTTCCCCTCACGGTACACAGGCTTACCCCGCGCACCGGACTCCCATCGTCTACAGCGCCTGCGGGTTTGGAGTTCGACAGGATGGCCGACTCCTCTCGGAGGCGGGTCATCCAATCGGTAGCTCTACCCCGCGGGCTACCTCGGATGAGGTCATGCTTCGACATGTTTCGGTTGGAACCAGCTGTTGCCAGGCTCGATGGGCCTTTCACCCCTACACACGAGTCACGAGAGGGTATTGTAGAACACCAACTCTAACAGGCCTCCACGTGGCTTTCGCCACGCTTCACCTTGCTCGCGCGTAGATCGCCTGGTTTCGGGTCGCACCCGATTGACTCCCCGCGCTTGAACACGGTGGCCCTCGCACGAATGTGCTGCGGCCGTATCGGTTTCCCTGCGCCTTCCCCGGTTCACGGGTTAGACTCGCCAATCAAGTGCACTCCCTGGGTCGTTTTTCAAAACGCACGACACGACGCCGGCTCGTCTCTTTTCCTACTAGAGGATCGCTCCTCGGTCGTTTCAAGAGACGCCTTGTACGCCCCGTCGCTCGATCGCCAGCTGATTTCAGGCCCTATTGCACCGCCCTTTTCGGGGTGCTTTTCAGCGTTCGCTCACGCTACTTGTTCGCTATCGGTCTCGAGGAGTGTTTAGCCTTCTCAGGGGATGCCTGAGGTGTTCACAGAGGATATCCGACCCCTGCTACTCTGGATTTGACGCCATCCGTACTGACTCATCTTACGGGGTTGTCACCCTGTTTCACGCTCCGTTCCAGGAGACTTCAGATGAGTTGTCGAGATTTGGTTGTCAACCCGAACACCACATTGGTCAGAAGACCTTCGGTTTGGGCTGTGTCGCGTTTACTCGCGGTTACTGACGACATCGCTGTTGCGTTCTTTTCCTGCCCTTACTGAGATGTTTCAATTCAGGGCGTTCCCTATTGCGCGTGGCAATTGTTGAACGGATTCCGATTGGGAGATCTCGTGTTCTTTCCCTCCATGCGGGTCCCACGAGCTTTTCGCAGCTTGGCACGTCCGTCGTCGGCTCTCGAGCCGAGCCATTCACCAGCTGGCACAGTAGCCAGTAGTGTGTCAACGAACTCTCGAAGGAGAGTTGTTGACGGTGTCAGAAACACTCGTCAGAGTGTTCCGACTGTATATGGTTCACTGACGTTCCACGAACTCGGATGAGTTCAGTGGACGTCTGGATCGCACGTATACACGGTTGTCATTGAATCGCCCCGGGTGTGACGGGGCGTTCATCGAACCCTTCCCATCCGCGGTTTCCCGGGATGGTGCATCGGTCGTCGTGTTCAATCGGTTCGTCGGCGACCCCTTAAGGGGCACGTTTCGAACCGACCGAACGGACATGGACTCACTGGGATTCGAACCCAGGGCATCCTCCTTGCAAGGGAGGCACTCTACCGCTGAGCTATGAGCCCACCTTCCCCGAAGGGAAGGTTGTCTCGCGTGTTGTGTGAGCCGTGGTCGTTCTGAAGTGTCCAAGCCGGTGGATGGGCGGACGGACACAGTCCAATGCGAATGAGTAGTGACCGTCTTAGGAAGACGGTCGTAAGGTGAGCCTCCCGTGTGGGAGGTCTCGGGTCGGTGGAGGTGATCCAGCCGCAGATTCCCCTACGGCTACCTTGTTACGACTTAAGCCCCCTTGCGAAGCCCAGATTCGACGTTCGTGGAACGCCTCATCCGGACCTCACTCGGGTGCTTTGACGGGCGGTGTGTGCAAGGAGCAGGGACGTATTCACCGCGCGCTTGTGACACGCGATTACTACCGAATCCAGCTTCATGTGGGCGAGTTGCAGCCCACAATCCGAACTACGATCGAGTTTCTGAGATTACCGTCTCCTTTCGGAGTTGGAACCCTTTGTCTCGACCATTGTAGCCCGCGTGTTGCCCAGCACATTCGGGGCATACTGACCTACCGTTGCCCGTTCCTTCCTCCGTGTTAGCCACGGCGGTCCCCCTACTGTCCCCAGCTACCTCGCGGTACTGCTGGCAAGTAAGGGTGCGGGTCTCGCTCGTTGCCTGACTTAACAGGACGCCTCACGGTACGAGCTGACGGCGGCCATGCACCTCCTCTCTGAGGCTCGGATAAGGTCATCAACCTGATCGTCATTACCACAGTCGATGCTGGTGAGATGTCCGGCGTTGAGTCCAATTAAACCGCAGGCTCCTCCGGTTGTAGTGCTCCCCCGCCAATTCCTTTAAGTTTCATCCTTGCGGACGTACTTCCCAGGCGGTCTGCTTAGCGGCTTCCCTACGGCACAGCACCCACTCGTAGTGGGAGCCACACCTAGCAGACATTGTTTACGGCCAGGACTACCCGGGTATCTAATCCGGTTCGAGACCCTGGCTTTCGTCCCTCACTGTCGGATCCGTTCTCGCGACGTGCTTTCGCCATCGGCGGTCCGTCCAGGATTACGGGATTTCACTCCTACCCCGGACGTACCCGTCGCGCCTTCCGGTCCCAAGCCACGCAGTTTCTACCGGGCGCCCACCTGTTGAGCAGGTGGATTTCCCGATGGACTTGCGCGGCCAGCTACGGACGCTTTAGGCCCAATAAGATCGGCCATCACTTGGGCTGCCGGTATTACCGCGGCGGCTGGCACCGGTCTTGCCCAGCCCTTATTCTGGTACCGCCTTAGGGTACCGAAAAGCACAGGCGCTATGCCTGTGCACTTGGGATCCCCCTATCGCACTGTCGTGCAGTGTAAAGGTTTCGCGCCTGCTGCGCCCCGTAGGGCCCGGAATCTTGTCTCAGATTCCGTCTCCGGGTTCTCACTCTCATGACCCGTACCGATTATTGGCACGGTGGGCCGTTACCCCACCGTCTACCTAATCGGCCGCAGCCACATCCTTCGGCGCCGGAGCGTTTGGCATACCACTCATTCCAGTGGTGGTATGGGATACACTATTAGCCTCAGTTTCCCGAGGGTATTGTGTTCCGAAGGGTAGTTTGGCCACGTGTTACTGAGCTATTCGCCACGAGTCTGAACTCGTGCGACTAGCATGGCTAAATCGGATCCCAATAGCAATGGCCTCCGGCAGGATCAACCGGAATGTATGTCCTTCGAGCCTGATTCCCGGCTCGAAGGGGGTGTTGGCGGGTGTCAACGTAGTGTTGACACACCATTGCATTGGTCTGTGTGGTGTCCGGGCCAGCCAACGGCTTGGATGGCACCGAACGACCACGGCTCACATCAGATCACCGCTTACGCCGGAGCGCAGGGGGCGTGATCCTCATC
>NZ_SGTZ01000024.1:0-1923 GCF_005435115.1 Halorubrum sp. ARQ200
TCCCCCGACCACCGCAACCGCGAAGTCCCCCGCCGTCCAAGCCGCGGCCGTGACCACGGGAGCCATCCTCGCCGGCGGCCGCTCGACGCGCTTCGGCGACGCCGACAAGGCCGTCGCGCCGATCGACGGCGTGCCGATGATCCGCCGCGTCGCGGACCGGCTCGCGGGGGC
Organism: Halorubrum sp. ARQ200; assembly: GCF_005435115.1. Classification (NCBI taxonomy): domain Archaea; kingdom Methanobacteriati; phylum Methanobacteriota; class Halobacteria; order Halobacteriales; family Haloferacaceae; genus Halorubrum; species Halorubrum sp. ARQ200. The sequence continues at coordinate 172 of NZ_SGTZ01000024.1, forward strand.
CGACGACCCGGTGCCCCCCGGCGCCGACCGCGCCAGCGGCGGCGACCCGGTCGTCGACGAGTTCGTCGTCAACTGCCGCCCCGACCAGCGCGAGGCGCTCGCCGAGGCGCTGTCGGGAGTCCCGCTCCCCGTTCGCTGGGCGCTCGACGAGGAGCCCGACTTGGGCCCGCTGGCGGGGATCCGGAACGCCTGCCGCGCGGCGACCGACCCGTACGCCGCCGTCGTCGCCTGCGACATGCCGTTCGTCGACCCGTCGTTCCTCGCGGCGCTGCGCGAACTGGCCGGAGAGCCCGGCGTCGAAGCGGTACTGCCGCGGCTCGACGACCGCTGGTTCCAGACGACGCAGGCCGTCTACGCGACCGAACCGGCCGCGGAGGCCTGCGACCGCGCGCTCGACCAAGGCGAGCGGAAGGTGCTCGCGATGGTGGATCGAGTGCGTGAGGCCGTCGTCGACGACGAGGCGATCCGGTCGCTGACGACCGACCGCACCTTCGCGAACGTCAACACGCGGGCCGACCTCGACGAGGCGGAGCGGGCGGTCGCCGCCGCGAGCGACGAGGCGTGAGCCGCGGCGTCTCCGTCAGGCTCCCGGACCGTCGCGCTCTCGGGCCGCCGCGGGGCGCGCTCCGCGTCACCCCTTCAGGACTTCGTACGCCTCGTTGAGCTCCTTGAAGTCCTCCTCGTCGCCGTCCTCGCCGTCCGGATGGAGCCGCTTCGCCCGCTCGCGGTACCGCCGCCGGACCGCCTCGCTGTCGGCCGTGCGGTCGAGCCCGAGCGTCTCGTACGCCTCGCGCTCGGTCATTCGGTCGGCCGTCGGCGCGCGGTCGCGGGGGTCGCGGGCCCCGCCCGGTCCGCGAGCGCCCGCTCGCCGCCCGGTCGCGCCGCGACCGCCGTCGGTGCCGGCGGCGCGGTACGCGCGCTCCCGGTTGGCCTCGGCGCGGGCGCGCTGCCTGGCGCGCTGGCGCTCCGTCGGGCCCGCCGCCTCGGCCGACCGCCGGGCCTGGTCGTGGAGGCGCCCGGTGGCGTGGTACCAGAGGAAGTAGGAGACGGCGCCGAACGGCAGCGCCAGCGCCAGCGCGATCGGGTGGAGGACGATCCCGCCGATCACGAGCAGCGCCGTCATGCCGACGAACGCCCCGGCGAGCCCCACGACGATCGTTCGATTCGTCACGGCCGTACTCGGGGGCGGAGGACTGTAAGGCTCTCGCCGGCGGCGGGGGCTCGACCGGAGCGGTCCGCGCCGCTCCGCACCGTTTATGCCCGCGGCCGCCCGGACTCGGGGTATGGAACCGGCGGACCGAGAGACGGCCACGGGGCTGCCGCCCGGGATCGCGGCTGCCCGCGAGGAGCTCACGCCGATGCTCTCGCAGTACGCCGACCTCTGTGCCGCCCACGAGGACGCCCTGGTGCTGTTCCAGGTCGGCGACTTCTACGAGGCGTTCTGCGAGGCGGCCGAGACCGTCGCGCGCGTCTGCGAGGTGACGCTGACGGAGCGGTCCGACTCGACCGGCGACTACCCGATGGCCGGGATCCCCATCGACAACGCCGCGCCGTACCTCGAATCCCTCCTCGACGCGGGCTACCGCGTCGCGCTCGGCGACCAGGTCGAGGACGCCGAGCAGGCGTCCGGCCTCGTCGACCGCGCAGTCACCGAGGTCATCACGCCCGGCACGGTCGTCGAGGACGACCTGCTCGAATCCGGGACGACGAACTACGTCGCGGCGGTGGCGGCCGACGAGGCCGGACGCCTGC
>NZ_SGTZ01000025.1:0-1046 GCF_005435115.1 Halorubrum sp. ARQ200
CGCTCTTATGTAGAGCTGCGGAAAGCCCCCATAACAAGGCAGTCGATGGTGATATCGACAGATGCGCCTGTGAGATTCAGCGATCTGACGATCCCAAATGTATGAGCGGCCTGTTCCAAGCCTTGCTTGGACAGGCCGCGGAACTTCCGCAGCCACGGTTGAACAAGCGAAAACAGGCATTCTGCCTGATTGATGTGGACTCCGTCAGGCGATACGTACCTCTCTTTGTGAACGACCGTTCGGTGATCCCGATCCATCTCACGGTACGCTTGGAGTCCATCTGTCCAGACCTCTCCCAGCGGCTGGGAGAGGTCTTCAGCTTCCTGAATCACTGGCTCAAGATCGCCTTCGTAGTCGATCCCACGCTGTCCGCGAATTACGCGAAGTGAGTCGCGGCACGCCGCAACGAGCGTCAGCTGGTCACCGTGACGCCCTCGCCAGCGTGATCGGCCAGTGCGCGACGAGCCACCGCGAGAACGGCTGTTTCGCGGCGGCTCTTGACCTTTGTACCCCGAACAGACTTTGCCAGATTCGTCGACCTGTGTCGGCCCATCAGGAGTCTGAGCAAGCAGCTCCCACGTGACGGGGAAGCCGCGCTGAACCGCGGCTTCCACCTCCCGAATCGCCGTGTGAACGGTTTTGTAAGCGCGACCGAGCAGCGGCGCAATTTGGTTGATACTCAGCAGTGTATCTGCGTAGAGAGTGAAAGCGAGAAGCACCTCACCGCAGGAGAGGTGCTTCTCGTGAAATGGCGTTCCATGGGTGTACACTGGCTTAAATTCGCAATTACGACATCGAACCCGGTCATGTTTTTCCCACGTCATAATGCTCTGGTGACCGCAACGCGGACAGGATGTATTCTCCCAGAACTGCTTGAGACGCCGCTCGATGCCCGCATCGAGCGGCTCGGTGTTGATCTCGATGACTCCGAGCTCGATCAACTGCCGAAACATCCCGCCAAACGCTGGCTGAGTGGAAGACATATCTCCAGATTAGAGCCGTCTGAGTGTAATTATACGCGCTTTCCACGTTTCTACATAAGAGCG
>NZ_SGTZ01000026.1:0-716 GCF_005435115.1 Halorubrum sp. ARQ200
CAGTAAGCGTCTCGTCCTTGCGGCCGAGATGGAAGCCGACTCGGTCGGCGAACCGCACGGCGTTCTGTGATGTGATCTTGAGGACCCAGGATTCGAACGACTGCTCGCCGTCGTAGAACTCGGCCACCGCACCCGTCTTCGGGGTACGCTCCTCGCGATACACTTTCGTAGCGATACCGAACCGCTTGAGGGCTGCGATTAGGTCGGACTGTAGGTCGTCGCTCACCGTATGTGCGCGAACCTCGACGCGTTCGCTAGACGTACTTCCGTCGCCAGAGAAGTACGCCGCGAGGAACGTTCGGAGAATCGAGTCCGGTGCGGAGAGCACGCAGTCCGGGATTAGTTTCGTCTCCGCACGACTCCCGGCGTCAAGAACATCCGAGAACAGCGTCGTGACGAGGCGACTGGAAACAGTAATCTTCCATTCGTTCTCCTCGAACGCCTCAACGTCAAATACGTCGTCAAAGACGTCAATGATCTCGTCGCGTGGCACGTCGTCCGGCGTACAGATTGTCGTCTGGTAAAATGACCCAGCCTCCTGCCGGGTGAACCCTTCTGCAGCGTAGTATCCGAGCATCGTGCCGACCGTCTCGTCGACATCGAACTGACGCGAAATCGAAGCGCTGTCGCGACGGATTCCAAGTGTCACGTCGGTGGGAACGCGTTCGACGACAGTGTCGCAGTCGTACAGTTCGATCAGAACGCCGGCCGAGATG
>NZ_SGTZ01000027.1:0-691 GCF_005435115.1 Halorubrum sp. ARQ200
GGTCGCGTTAACTTAGAGGATGAGGCGCTCGACTTCAGAGTGCTTATGGCCGAAATCGAACGCCTCAGCGAACGTATCACGTGGATCGACTTGTCGTTTGTGGAGCGAGATCGAACGCCGCGCTGGGCGATTGAACTAGGGATCCGCAGTCACTTAGCCGGTATGTCACTGCGCGAGGTAAGTAAGCATCTTGAACTGTTTGGAATCAGTCGAAGTCACGTCGCGATCCACAACTGGGTTCATAAGGCCGATCTACAGCCGATCTCGACCGTCTCCGAGGATCAACTCGCGGTTGACGAAAAGATGATCCGCCTCCACGGCCAGAAGTTCTGGCTGTACGCCGCGGTTGATCCACAGACGAACGAGATCCTTCACTTGAGCCTCTATCCGACCGCAAATAAACAGACAACGCGATGGTTTCTCACCGAGCTACACCGGCGCTATCAGCTGAATAACGTCGAATTTCTCGTCGATGACGCAGACTATCTTGGATCAGTTCTTGCTGAAGACGGGTATCGATTTCAAATCATTCGACATGGAAATCGGAATGCTATCGAACGTGTCTTTTGGGAGATAGAACGACGAACATCATCATTTGCGAATAGTTTCAGCAATGTCGCGCTAGAGACAGCTCAAAACTGGCTCGAAGCCTTCGCCGTCTACCACAATTCACGCCAAACTTAACGCGACC
>NZ_SGTZ01000028.1:0-610 GCF_005435115.1 Halorubrum sp. ARQ200
CAGTGGCACGAGAGCAGGACTACTCATCTGTTGTATCTCATGCTGTTTCTACTCTTGAATATTCCCCTTAGCGTATCATATTTGATAATAATATCCCATTTTCCCGGCTCAGATACGGTAAATTAACAGCCCAAGTACTAGCCCGTTACATTTCAGATTAATTCCGACCAGACAATCGGAGAACAGATTGTCCCAGTGCGCCCCCGGCAGACGAACGGCTGTCGTCCGTCTGACGCCGAACGGCAGGCACGGAGACTGTCCGCAGATATCACAGTGTTATCGAGTCCGTGTTCGCGCTTTTGACGGTGAAATTACCGGTGTCGGCTTCGAGTTTGACGGACCGGCCGTGGTCACCACCTAGGTCTTCACCGACAACGGGAACACCGTGTTCATCGAGCGTCTCGCGTACCTTCTTCGCGTTTCGCGACCCGATAGAGGAGCCACTCTCCGAGAAGTCGAGCATATCGCTCCCACCGGCGATTTTGGCTTCCATCGCCTCCGTCGACGCCCCGGCATCCGCCATGGCCTCGATGAGTGCTTCGATGCCTGTGTCCGCGAACTTCGCATGGTTCCCGCCGTCGATATCGGCCGCCGACGGAAGCATGACGTG
>NZ_SGTZ01000029.1:0-599 GCF_005435115.1 Halorubrum sp. ARQ200
TCTCGAAGCGTGCAGGGCCGGTCGTCCCGTCGTCGGGGACGTCGAGGTAGCGCACGCGCTTCCCGCTCCGTGGTGCCTCGACGGTCGGGAACCCGGGCACGGGTCAGGCCGCCTCCGCGCCCGCCGGGAAGCGGTTCTCCGCGATGGCGAACGTGAGCGTGCTCAGCACGCCGAGCAGCGTCCCCGCTGTCAGCGCGATCGCGAGGTCGGTGATCGCCATCGCCCCCTCGCCAGGGAGGAAGAAGCCCGAGACGGCGTGGAGCACGACGCTGATCGCGAGCACGTAGAACGGCGCGTTGAGGTAGCGCCAGCGGAACGCGTCGTCGAGGTACTCGTCGGTGACCTGCCCCAGACTGGAGGTGACGCCCGCGGCCGCGAACCAGCTCACCGCGGCGTGGACGAACACCGCCGCCTGCGTCGGGAGCGGGAGCGACGACGCCCCCTCGGTCACCGCGCCGTACCCCTGCCAGCCGCCGATGGCGACGAGCGCCACCGCGACGACGTAGGTGATCAGCGTCACCCGGCCGGCGTACAGCAGCTGGCGCACCTCCTCGACGGCGTCGTCGACGGCCTCCTCGAGCCCGAGCCCACGAGACGGG